>NZ_AJVM01000074.1:0-174297 GCF_000281735.1 Rhizobium sp. AP16
GGGCTTGCGCCGCCCCTGCCACAGGCCTTAGGTTCCACGAAACAATAAGCCAGGAACCATGAGCGTCGATTTCAGAAAACTGCGAAGCTTCGTCAAGATCGTCGATACGGGTAGCGTTTCGCGCGCCGCCAGCATTCTGCGCACCGCACAGCCGGCTTTATCGCAGCAGATCGCGGCGCTTGAGGCGCATTTCAAGCACAAGCTCCTGATCCGCAGCAATGTCGGTATCGCGCCGACCGAAGCCGGGCTTATTCTCTATCGCCATGCGCAACTGCTGTTGAAGCAGATCGAGCAGGCGCAAACCGACATCAATCAATCCACGCAATCTCTTGCCGGACGCGTGTCCATCGGCCTGGCGACGTATTCGACGTCGAGTGCGCTATCGCTGCCGATCATCAAGGAAATGAAGGCGCAGCATCCGAAGATCGTCGTTCATATCAACGACAGCTTCGGCCATATCCTCAGCGAATTGATCATGACCGGCAAGATGGACATGGCGCTGATCTACTCGGCCAATCCGATCAAGGGCGTGACGCTGCAGCCGCTCTTTCGGGAAGAAATGTTCCTCGTTTCTCCGCCGGGTTCAACGCTTCCCGGCGCTGCGGGTGAGCCCTTGCCATTGTCAGCCCTGAACCAGATCCCCCTGCTTCTACCCAGCAAGGGCCACCTTCTCCGCCGGCTTATCGACGAGGCGCTGGCGAGAGCCCGAGCCGAGCCGGACGTGGTTTCGGAAATTGAATCGGTTCCCGCGCTCAGTGCCGCCGTTCTCGACGGGCTGGGGTCGACAATCCTGCCCGCCTCGGTGGTCACCGAGACATCCGGCTTTGCGGGTGCTGAGGTTCGCGCGCTTGTTCGGCCGGTGATCGAGGCGACCGTATCGCTTTGCATTTCCGACCATCTCCCACTTTCCGAACCTGCGCTTGCCGCACGGTCCGTGCTTTTGGAAATTGTCGGCAAACTGATGGCCGGTCACCATCCAGGCATTCGCGCAGTATAGAGGTTTTGCCATAAGCAAACCCTATGGCGGCAGACTGTAGTTGTGTTGGCCAACACAAGTCCCCGTCCCCTAACCTCTAAGCAGATAATGGGTTCGCAAGGTTGGACCCAGGCACAACGGCGCTTCGGCGCCGCACAGTCGCTTTGAGGGAAACATGGCAAAACTGGCTTTCGACACCGGCGGTACTTTTACCGATTTCGCTCTTCTGGATGACACCGGCGAACTGCATCTTCACAAGGTCCTCAGCACGCCGCAGAACCCGGCGGAGGCCGTCGTGCAAGGCGTCTCGGAACTGCTGGAGCAGTTCTCCGGATCGATCGCCATCGAGAACTTGCAGGTGCTGGGCGCGACGACGGTCGTGACCAATGCCGTCCTCGAACGCAAGGGCGTCGAGACGGGCTTCATCACCACCGATGGCTTCCGGGATATGTTGCGTATCCGCAATGAGGGCCGTTACGATCTCTATGATCTGAACATCAAGTATCCCGATCCGCTGGTCACCCGCGCGAATAGTTTCGGCGCGGAAGAGCGTATCGCCGCCGATGGCTCGGTCATGACGGAACTCAAGGAAGAAACCGTCCGCGAGATTGCCGGACGGTTGAAGGAAAAGGGGATCCGCTCCGTCGCAGTCTGCCTGCTTCATGCCTATAAATATCCGCAGCATGAGCAGCGCGTCGCAGCCCTTCTGCGCGAGGAAGACCCTGATATCTTCGTCTCGCTTTCCTCGGAAGTTTGTCCCGAAATGCGCGAATTCGATCGCGCGTCGACGACGGTCGTGAATGCCTATACCCGGCCGCAAATGGCGGGCCATGTCGCGCATCTTCAGCGCGAGTTTGCGAAGAAGGGCATCGATCGCCAGGTTCTCTGGATGACGTCGTCCGGCGGTCTGGTTCCAAGCAGTCGCGCGGCCGAGCTTCCAGTTCGGTTGATCGAGTCCGGCCCGGCAGCCGGAGCCGTGGCCGCCGCCGAATTCGGACGCATTGCAGGCGAGGGCAGTGTCCTCTCCTTCGACATGGGCGGCACCACCGCGAAGCTCTGCCTCATTCCAAATGGCGAGCCGACGGTCGGTACCGATCTCGAGGTTGCGCACTACCAGCGCTTCCGCAAGGGCTCCGGCTTTCCCCTGAAGATCCAGTCGATCCAGATGATCGAAATCGGCGCCGGCGGCGGTTCGATCGCCGCCAAGAACCCGCTCGGCCTGCTCGATGTCGGCCCGCGTTCCGCCGGCGCCCTTCCGGGACCTGCCGCCTATCAGCGCGGCGGCACCGAACCGACGGTTACCGACGCCGACATTCTGCTCGGCTATATGGGCACGGAGTCCTTCGTTGGCGGTTCCTTCAAGGTATCAAAGGATGCCGCGCGGGGAGCCATGACCAAGCTGGCGAATGCGCTGGATGTCAGCGTCGATCGCTGCGCCTGGGGTATCCATGATCTTGTCAACGAATCCATGAGCAAGGCGGCCGCGATGCACGCCACGGACCTCGGCGTCGATCCGAGATCCCTGCCGATGGTCGCCTTCGGTGGTGCCGGCCCCGTCCATGCCTATGGCATCGCCCGCAAGCTTGGCATCAAGCGCGTCATCTGCCCGACCGGCGCTGGTGTGACATCTGCGATCGGTCTCCTGATCGCTCCCGTTGCCGTCGATTTGTCCGTAAGCCATCCGATGGCGGTGGATGCATGGGATCTGGACGGCATGAACAAGCTGCTCGATGACTTGGCAGCGCAGGGAGCGGAGGTTGTTTCCGCCGTGGGCATTGCCAAGGAGACGATCACCAACCGTTATACTGTCGACATGCGCCATGTCGGTCAGGGCCACGAGATCACGGTCGCATTGCCCGACCGCAGCCTGCCGCAAGAGGAATTCCTCAAGCAGCTTCTCGACAATTTCTTCAAGCTTTATCGGGAGCTCTTCGGACGTACGGTCGCGGCCTCCGTCGAAGTCATCACTTGGCGTCTTCGTGCCAGTGGTGAGAAGGATCAGGTCACCCGTCCGCATGAGACTGAGGTTGCCGATGCGAGGAAGGGAAGCCGTCAGGTCTACTTTCAAGAGTTGGGGACATATACCGAGACCTCGGTCTACGACCATTACAAGCTCCCTGTCGGTCAGGAGTTGAAGGGCCCGGCGATCGTCGAGCAGCGTGAATCAACCGCGGTCGTCGGCCCAAGTGGCGTCTTCCATGTGGATGCCCACGGCAACCTCGTGATCAATATTCTCTAAGGAGGCCCAGATGTCGAAGCCCGCTACCGATTTCAACGACCCGATCAATCTTCAAGTCATGTGGAATCGCCTGATCTTCATCGCGGACCAGGCCGACAACGTCCTCGGCAAGACCGCGTTCTCGCCGATCGTGCGCGAGAACCATGACTACGTGACCGTCCTTCTCGACAGCAAGGGTCGTGCACTTGCGCAATGCACCTGGTCGATCCCGGTCTTCATCACCTCGCTTCCGGCCGCCGCGCAAAAATACTTCCTGCCGAAATTCCCGGCGGAGGCTCTGGAAGAGGACGATGTGCTGGCCACCAACGATCCGGAGATCGGCACCGGCCACCTTCCCGACGTGACGATGCTGACGCCGATCTTCAAGAATGGCAAGGTCGTCGCCTATGCCGGCTCGATTGCGCATCTTCCCGATATTGGCGGCGCACCGCTACATTCCGAGGCGAGCGACATCTTCGAGGAGGGCATCCGCTTCCCGATCGTGAAGCTGCTGAAAGCGGGGGTCCCCAATCAGGATGTCTTCGATATCATCGCCGCCTCCGTTCGTCTGCCGACGGAGGTGAAGGGCGACCTTGAATCGATGATCGCAGCCAACAACGTCATGGGTCGCGAGCTTCTGAAGTTTCTCGATGAATATGGTCTCGATGACGTCGACGGTCTTGCCGAGGCGATTCATTCCCGCTCAGAAGCCCAGACCCGCAAGGCGATCGGCGAATGGCCGAACGGCACCTATAGCGCCGAAGTTCTTCTCGACGGCTACGATGTCGATGTGAAGCTGAAGGCCTCTGTCATCGTCAGGGACGATTCCATCCATGTCGACTATGCCGGCACATCCGATCAGGTTCTGCATTCGATCAACTGCCGGACGAACTACCGCTATGCCCATTCGGTTTATGCGCTGAAGTGCCTGCTCGACCCCGAGACGCCGAACAACGAAGGTTGCATCGTCCCGATCACCGACGAAGCGCCGCTTGGCAGCATCCTGAACCCCCAGCAGTGGACCGCGGGCAATTCGCGCAACCTGATTGGTCACGTCATTCCCTCGCTGATCTTCAAGGCGCTGGAGGGCGTCGTTCCGGACAAGGTCATGGGCGATAGCGGCGGCGCACCGATCTGGGCGGCCAATTGCGTCGGTCAGCGCAACGACGGTTCGCAATATGGTTCCGTGCAGAACTTCCATGGCGGCCAGGGTGCGCGTGCCGAGCTCGACGGCCTGGACACGCTGAGTTTCCCGTCCAACTGCAAGGTAACCGCAATCGAGATGTTCGAAATTGCCGTGCCCGTGCTGACGGAGCGCAAGGAGTTGATCGCCGACTCCGGCGGTGCCGGAAAGTATCGCGGTGGCCTCGGGCAGCGGGTGGTCCTTCGCAATCTCGGCAAGACCCCGATGAATATCTATCTTGCTTCCGAGCGCGTCCGGCATCCCTGCTTCGGCGTTGTCGAAGGGCAGAACGGCACCGCCGGCAAAGTATCGAAGGACGGCAAGCCGCAGTTCCCAAAGGGGAAGGTCGTTCTGAAGACCGGCGAGCGCCTTGAGGTCGAAACGCCGGGTGGCGGTGGCTGGGGCCGCGCCAGGGAACGGTCCGTTGAGATCATCGAGCAGGACCTTGCCGAGGGCTTAATCACGCCAAAGGCAGCAAAGGCCGTTTATGGCTATAAGGCTACGTCTGCCGCCGCAGCTGAATAGGAGAAAGTCATGGGTCTGCTTGACGGAAAAATCGCACTGATCACCGGGGCAGGGACAGGTATCGGCCAGGAGGCCGCCATCCTTCTCGCCAAAGAAGGTGCCCGTGTCGTCCTCACCGGCCGACGCCTGACGCCACTGCGCGAAGTCGCCGCCAGGATCGAAAAAAAGGGCGGCAGTGCGTTTACCCGCGCGCTCGACATCGAATCCCGCGAGGAGATTTTCGCGGCGGTGAAATGGATCCGCGACGGCATCGGACCGGTGGACATTCTGGTGAACAATGCAGGCAGCGCCAGCAAGGTCCTGAACGCACGCTTCCTCGGCGAGGATGAATGGAACTCAACGGTCAATGTGAACCTGACCGCAGTCTTCAATCTGACGCAGGCGGTCCTGCCCGACATGATCGCCAAGGGAGAAGGCACCGTCATCACGGTCTCGTCGCTGGCGGCACTCAATCCGAACCTGCTCGGTGGTGCAGCCTATGGCGCGGCGAAGGCGGGCGTGAAGAACTTCATGACCTTTGTTCACAACACCTACCGCAATCAGGGCATCCGCGCGACGACCATTCTTCCAGGCGAGACCAATACGCCGATCATGGACAACCGGGCACGACCGCCGCTGGAGACTGAGCGTGCCATCATGCTCGATCCGCACGACGTTGCGAGAGCGATCCTGCTCTGCGCCAGCCTGCAGAAGGGAGCGATGATACCAGAGCTCCATATCTGCCCGACATTCATGCGCGACACCTCGGCCGACATCGAGACCGCGCGCTGGGTGGGAGCGCCGGCAGACACGCCTGATCTGCCCAAGAAAGAGAAATAGGAGGAACATCATGAACGGTGCCAAATTGCGCGCCCGGCTTCAAGCCGGCGAAACCATCACCATGTTCACCCCGCACCACTCTTCGTCGGGCCTTTCAGCCCGCTTGGTCGAGCTCGGCGCGGACTCCATCTTCGTCGATTGCGAGCACGGCACCTGGAGCTTCGAGGATGTCCGTGCGACATCGCAGATCGTCCGTTCGGTCGGCGGCGCTGCAATCGTTCGCCCTCATTCGCATGAGCGGCCGGTTCTCATCCGCTATCTGAACGCCGGCGCCGATGGGCTCATGGTGCCGATGGTGGACACGGCCGAGCAGGCCCGCGCCGTCGTCGACGCCGTCCGATACGCTTTGCCGTCCGACTATGAAAAGCGTCTGGTCGTCAGCATGATCGAGACCCTCGAGGCGATCGACAACCTTGACGAAATGCTCGCTGTGGAGGGCATCGACGTCTTCTTCATCGGACCCGGCGATCTCTCGCAGAATATGGGCTTTCCGCCAGCCCCGCCCTTCGGTGAGCCACGTCCGACGGAAGTCATCGAAAAAGTGGCCTACGCGGTCGGGAAGATACGGGCTGCCGGCAAGATCGCGGGGACCCTTGCGACTGCCGAGGAGCTGCTGCACTGGCTCGATAAGGGCGTCCAGTTCTTTTATATCCACTCGGACCCGTTCCTACGCCGTGGTCTGGCTGGTATCAAGCAGACGCTGGCTCGATAATCGGAGCAGGGGTCATGCTCGCTACGATCTGGGTTAGAAGCCTGTCGAAGCGAGCATTTGATGGCAATTTTTCGTTGATCGAGGAGATGAAATCCGCATTTCTACTACACGGTTAGATTTCAACAGCTTTTATGAACTGTGTATTAATGATTGCGATATAGATGCTAATCCATGGAAGCGATGTCACGTCGGCATGATCTGGATTTTCTCAGGGTCGCAGCATTCATGCTGCTGATCGTCTATCATGTCAGCTTGATGTACAACTCCAGGGGTTTTCTGCTGAAGTCGCAAGATAGCTCTGCCATGTTCGATGTTATCTATCTGTGGACACATCCTTGGCGCATGTCGCTGTTGTTTCTGATCTCAGGCGTTGTAACGGGGATTTTGCTGACCCGGCAGGCTCCTGAAGCGTTGAGGAGTGCGCGAACGAGGCAGTTGCTGGCCCCATTGCTGGTCGGCGTTTTGCTTTTGATCCCGCCCCAGATGTATGTTTGCCTGAATGCCCGTTTGGGCGTGGATATCAGTCTTCTGGACGTCTTCCGGTATTATTTCACCCTGACGCCTGTTCCGCTGCCGGATGGAGGCGTGGTCAATCTCCTGGGAATGCAGCACCTGTGGTATCTCGCCTATCTCTGGGCGTATACGGCTATCCTGACGCTTGCCCTGTCGGTCTGGCCGGGGCTGTTGCGGCGAGCAGGGGACTGGTTAATGCCCTGGCTGGCGGGCAAGTCGATCTTGATACTGCCTGCCATATTATTCATTCTACTGAGGCTCGCTTTGCGGCCAGTTTTCCCCCCAACGCTCGATATCCTGACAGATTGGTATAGCCACGCGGTCTATCTGGCGTCGTTCCTGTTGGGCGCGGTGATAGCCACGCGCAGCGATTGCTGGGATACGATTGTCCGCATGCGAAAATCTGCCCTGATCCTGGCGTTGGCATGTGCGTTGTCTCTCTCGATACTCTTTCCTACCTTGCCTGGTGGAGAGCCGGAAATCTGGCGACGGCTTGTGGGGAGGGTGCTCGGCGGTACCTTCCAGTGGTGCGCGATCGTCGCGATTCTCGGGTATGCGAAAATGTGGCTGAATTCGGAGAATACCGTTATTCGCTATTTGAACAGGGCCATTCTCACCTATTACGTGCTTCACCAGACGGTCATGCTGCTTATTGCCTATGGGTTGCATCAGCTCGGGCTGATGTCGGCCTCGACTTTCATTCCGATTGTGGTTGCGACGCTTGCGATATGTGCGCTGGCGTATGAGCTGAAGCGGCGCCTGGAAGTCTCCCGGCGTCTCTGGAGCGGCGCTCGCGTTGCTTAATTCGGTGTCTCCGTCTCCGGGCAACAGTCAGTTTTGCGGCGATCATCCATCGGTCTTGAAATCGAGGTCGAGTTCGCAGGCGGGCAAGCCTCTCAGCCCCCAATTCACCGGGTCAATCTCAACGAGAATGGTTTCGATGTCTCCGGCCGGAATGCCGAATGCTGAAAGCTCGTTGACCATCGCCGCATACAACCGTCGCTTGGCGTCGAGCGGGCGACCGGAAAACAGCTTGATTTCGATGACCAAGTAGGCCGGTCCATTGCCGGGAGGCACGATGATTGCGTCTGCATCATACTCGATAAGGCTGGTGCAACAGTCGTCACTCGGGACTTCCAGCCCCGCCAGAAGCGCCCGCTGCACCGCCTCGAGAATGTCGGGGCGACGATCGCCAATCCAACCGCGCCGCGTTTCTATTCTGACAGCGGGCATGATTTCCCTTTCAAGCCGAGATGGGCCTTCACGTTTTGGCCGGCCCGAAAGCTTTGCGGCAAATCGCGCTCAATGCGCCGGCGTCCGGCAATCGAGGATGCCCCGTAAGTGAGGCAGGACCTGATCCCTCTCCGCGTCGATAAAGAAATGGTCGCCGTCGAACCATTCCACCGTGCATGACGCGCTCGTCTGGTTTTTCCATGTGGCGACCTGATCCAGGCGTATGTGCGTGTCCGTTCTTCCGGCAAGCACGTCGATCGGTATCGCCAACGGCTCGTCGGGCACATAGCGATAGGTTTCCACCATTTCGAAGTCCGCTCTCGTGGTCGGCAGGCAAAGTTCCATCAACTCGCGCTGACCGAGGAGATCGGCGGGAATGCCGTTGAACGCGGTCAGCGCGTCGAGCAGCGCATCGTCGCCGAGCGCGCTCAGGCGTCGTCGCGGATCGCGCGTGTCCGGTGCGTCCGCGCCCGATACGATCAGCGCGGTCGGTTCTGACAGCTGCTGGCGCCGGAGCGACCGAGCGACCTCGAATGCCATCAGCGCACCGAGACTGTGACCGAAGAATGCAAAGCGGATGCTGGCGGACGCCGCGGCGATCACTGGCGTGACGGCCGCGACGGCATCGTCGAGCGACCGGTAGGGCGCCTCGTGAAAACGGCTGCCGCGACCGGGCAGCCGTATGCCCGATATTTCGATGTCAGGCGCCAATGCGGCTTGCCAGCCGAGATAGGACGCTGCATCGCCTCCTGCATGGCTGAAGCAGTAAAGGCGAAGCCGAGGGGACGAACATTGCCCGTTAACGAACCAGCGGGACGAACTCATGATATTTCCTTTCGAACACGAACGTGCGGCCCTTCAAACCGGCGCGGCGAGCTTCGATGGCTCGCCGCGCGCCAATCGTCATGCCGCAGATCGAACTGCGCTGTGGGCGGTCGGTCGCTGCGCGCGATAGCCATCGAGAATCTGCCGCATGACGGAACGGGGATACTTACCGCGCGAAATAATACCACCGGTTTGCCCGTTGGCGACCGCGTAGCGTTCGTCGCGCATCAGGATCCGGTGGGCTTTCTGCAGGTTCCAGTAGGGTATGCCGGGGAGCAGGTGATGCGTGAGGTGCAGATTGTCACCATGCATACCGATGAACGCCCGTTCCCACCAGGCGGGAAAGCGATTGCGCGTTACCAGGAGTTCGTCGTCTTCCTTGCCCAACAGGCCGAAATGCTCGGACACCTCGGAAAGCCAGCCAATGATCTGAAATGTCGTCAAATAGGGAACTAGCCAGAACAGGACATATCCGCTTGGACCCGCCGCCGCGAAGAAAATGGCGAAAATGATGGCATGAACGGAGAGCAGCTTGAGTGCGCCGATGGGTGAGCCGAGCAGTGCCGCCAGACGATGGCGAACAAGGTAATTCAGATAGCTGATGACCTTGAGCAGGAATACGGTTTTGAGAAGGTGCTTGAAGACGAATTCAAACCGGTCCTCCGCGCGCTGCAGGCCGGATTCTATGTAGTAGATGTAGTCCGGATCCTTGTGCGGGTCGCCAAGATAATGGTGATGCATCTTGACGTGTGAATGATGGTATGAATCGAAGTCCTGAAACACCGGCAGGCCGGTCAAGTATTGGCCGATGAAGCGGCTGAGCCGGCGATTGCGCGCGAGCGTCATGTGGGCCGCCTCATGCAACAGGGAAGCAAACGCACGCTGCCGTGAGCCGATGAGCAGAATAGTCAGCGGATAGGCGTAAGGGGAAAGCTTGAAAAGGCCGACCGCGACGGCGATGACCAGGATATCGGCCGTCCATCCGAGCAGCCAATGCCAGTCGTTATTCGCGTAAAGAAGTTTTAGATCGGCCTTTATCGCACTGCTGAACCTGAATTTATTCAGTGTTTCCTTCGCTTCTTTCTCCATGGCAAGCTCCTTGCTTACACTTCGCGTTAAAGTGGCTCGCAAGCTAACAAATCGGTTTTTCTTCATCGTCCGGGAAGTTTCCTGCGGGATTTTTCCCGGATTGTGCGAGTAGCCGCTCCGATGTCTTCCTTCCACGGCCAATCATTGCGCTTCGCTGCGAGCCTGTGCTCGCGCCGAATACCAATTCCGCAATCTCGTCAGCCCGATGAATAAGGAGTGCTTCATGAGCTATCTTGTCGATGAAAGCGCCGATGCTTTCGACCAACTGAGCAACGCAGCCGGACGCACGTACCCGACAGGTACCGAGGCGCGGTTGTCGATGTCGCAGGAGCAGGCGTGGTTTCTGGAAATGCTTGTCCCGGACAGCATCGCCTATAATTTCCAGGCCGTGCTGAACCTGCATGGCGAACTCGACATCGGCGCGCTCGAGCGTGCCCTCGGGCGGCTCGTGGAGCGGCATCAAAGTCTGTCAACGGTGTTTGTCGACCACGGCGGCGAGCCGCAGCAGCGGATCGAGGATGCGTGGCAGGTGACGCTCCCGGTCGTCGACCTGTCGAAAACGGCGGACTCGATGCGCGATGCCTATGCCGCGTCCCTGATCCGGATGGAGACCGCACAGAAGATTGACGTTGGAACGCTGCCGCTGATGCGCTGGGTGCTGTTCAAACATGGGGATCATGACCATTCGCTGCTGCACATCGAGCACCACCTCATTCACGACGGCTGGTCATTCCGCCTGTTCCTGGGCGAGCTGAGTCACTTCTACAACGAGGAACGCGGCCGTCCCGAACTTGCGGCGCTGGAGCCCGCGATCCAGTTCATCGACTACTGCAACTGGGAGCGCGCATGGCTCGATTCGTCTGCCGGACGCGTCGGCCGCGAGTTCTGGCGGCGTCGTCTTACCGACTGGTCTGCGCACGGCCATTCGCCGTTTCCGCAAGCGCAGGCGCGTGTCACTGGGCTCGATTTCGTCGGGAGCTCGGTGTCCGTTCCATTCCCCGCCGAACTTGCCAGCCGGTTGAAGCACTATGCATCGGTAAACAAGGCGACGCTGTTCGAAACGATGTTCTCGCTGTTTGCCTCCGTCGTCGGAACGCGGTCCGGCAACACGCGGCAGATCGTCGGCACGGCGGTCGCGAATCGCGACATTCATGGCATTCAGAACACGATCGGAATGCTGGTGAACATGTTGCCGCTGCGCGTCGAGCTGCAAGGTGACACGCGCTGGCCGACGCTGCTCGAGCGTGTGAAGGATGAGATCCGCACGGCATGCGCCTATTCGCATGTGCCGTTCTCGAGCATGGTGGCCGACCTCAAGCCCGCGCGTGTGGCGAACCTGCTGCCCTATATCCAGGTCGGGTTCAGCTTCCATAATTCGATGACCCGTCAGCTTGAATTCGACGGGCTCGACGTCGATATCGTCG
Organism: Rhizobium sp. AP16; assembly: GCF_000281735.1. Lineage (NCBI taxonomy): Bacteria > Pseudomonadati > Pseudomonadota > Alphaproteobacteria > Hyphomicrobiales > Rhizobiaceae > Rhizobium > Rhizobium sp. AP16. The sequence continues at coordinate 11,518 of NZ_AJVM01000074.1, forward strand.
AAGGCCTCAGCAACGGATCGGCGAAGTTCGACCTCAACGTGATCGTCGTTTTCGACGACGAAGCGCGGCCGGAAGCGGGTGGTCGGTTCCTGCTCGAATACTCGACGTCGTCGACGAACGAGACGGGTGTCGTCTCGCTGATGGACGAGTTTTTTGCGTTCGCCAATGCGTGGCTCGCCAATCCTGAGACGCATCTTAAGGATGTCGTGCATGCAAGCTCGGCCGCAGAGGCGACCAATGAGCGTGCTTCTGCCGAGGACGACGATGGTGCGTTCTGGGCGGCGCAAATCGAGACCGACGCCGGCGAACTGATTCCCGACCAACTCGGCGCACTCGTCGGCACCGAGCTTCGCTTCGACCGGTTTGATGTCGCGCTTGCCCGTGAACCGCTTGAGCGTCTGCGCCAGGCGTGCGAGACCGTCGGTATCACACCCGCCGTAGCACTATTCGCCCTGCACGCAACGTCGCTCGCGCGCTTTTCAGGCAATCTCGATGTGCTGGCCGGTCTTGTCGCCGACAACGACGTCCAGGCACTAAAGACGCTCCTGCCGGTTGCTGTGCATGTAGATCCAACGGCCTCGTTTGCAGCTACGTTCCGTACGACGGAGGAGCTGTGCCGGCGCGCATGCGATCACTATGCTCGCTCGCCGGACGTGTTGTCCGCCGTAATCGATGCGTGGCAGCAAAGCTCGGGGCGGTCGGCCGCGTCGCTGCTGCAATCGGCGTTCGGCGTCGCAGACGACGTGGAGGGCATATCCGCTAGCGGTCGCGCCCGCATCGAGATGATCGTACAGACTGAGGGTGACGACCCGGTGCTGAGTGTCCGCTACGCATCGAATCTGTTCTCGGAACATGCCGTGAAACTGCTGGTGGAAGACTTCTCGAGGATGCTCGATGCCGCCGCAGCGTCGTTGGACACGACGCTCCAACAGGCGGGTGCCGCGCTCGACGACAACCACCTCCGCGCGATCAGCGAAGGCGTGCGTCCGCTGTGCCGGCAGTCGACGCTGCATGAAATTTTCGAGAGTTGGGTGGTGATACAGCCCGATTCCGTCGCCGTGCGCAGCGGCGTGTGCGTCTGGACCTATGCGGAGCTCGACGCGAGAGCGAACGAAATCGCGGAGCGGCTACTGAGCAACGGCGTGCAGCCCGGCGAAGCCGTTGCGGTGTGCATGCCACGCTCACCATGGCTTATTGCGGCGCTGCTTGGCATCCTGAAGGCTGGCGGCTGCTACCTGTCCATCGACGCCACGCTGCCCGCCTCGCGCCGCGACTGGCAGCTGCGCGAGGCAGACGTCGCGCATGTGCTCGTCGATGCCTCAGCGCCGGCATTCGCCGATCACATCGCCGTGCATCGCATTGACGGCACATTGGTTGAATCCTTGGCCGGCGTCCGGCCCGCGAGCCGACCGCGCGTCGATACCGACGCGCGGTGCTACTACATGTTCACATCAGGCTCCACCGGCGAGCCAAAGGCCACTGCGAGTGATCATCGCGCGGTCATCAACCTGGTGACCAACACCGACTACCTGAAGATCGGTCAGGATGACCGGTTGCTAGTGTTCGCGCCGCTTGCGTTCGACGCATCCACATTCGAGATTTGGGGTGCACTGCTGAATGGCGCGCAACTCGTCGTCCAGCCCGGCGCACTCGCGAGCCTCGAGGAACTGGGCGATACGCTTGCCACGCAGCAGGTAAGCATCCTGTGGCTGACATCGGCGCTGTTCCAGGGGATGGTGGAGCAGCATCCGGAGGTGCTGGCGGGTGCGCGGCGCGTGCTGACCGGCGGCGACGTGGTGTCCGCCGATGCCATGCGTGCGTTCTTCGCGTCTGGCGGCCGCCAGCTGACTATTGCCTACGGACCGACCGAGGGGACAGTGTTCACCACCGCCTACACGCTCGACGCGGCGGAGGAGGTGAGCGGCCGTGCCCTCATCGGCCGCCCGATCGCGCATCGCGATCTCTACGTGGTCGATGTATTCGGCAATCTGGCGTCAGAAGGCGTGCCGGGCGAACTTTACGTCGGTGGCGGCGTGACCGGCGAATACTTGAAACGCCCTGAACTGAGCAAGGAGCGCTTTGTGCGGCTGCCATGGCTGTCCGAGCACACGCTGTTCCGTTCCGGCGATGTTGGACGTTGGACGACTGACGGTCAGGTCGAGTTCCTCGGGCGCCGCGACAGCCAGATCAAGATCCGTGGTTTCCGCATCGAGACGGGCGAGATCGAACAGGCAATCCGAGGGCTCGAAGGTGTCGCGCACTGCGCGGTGATCGTGCGTGCACAGGGCGTGGACAAGCAGCTCGTCGCCTTCGTTGCCCCGGTGCGCGGCGTAACCCTTTCGGGGTCGGCGATCCGCGACGCATTGCGGCAGGCATTGCCCGATTACATGGTACCCCTGAACGTCTACTCGATCGAGCGGCTTCCGACGACGCCAAGCGGCAAGCTGAACAAGCGCGCACTGCTCGAGCTCGCTGCGCAGCCGAACCCCGTTTTCGTCGACGAGCCGGATACTGAAGCCGTTTCTCTCGAGAGACTGATCACGCCGATCTGGGCGGATGTCCTGAAGCTCGACAAGGTCGAGCGACATCAGGATTTCTTCGCGATCGGCGGACATTCGCTTGCCGGCATGCGGATCATGTCACGATTGAGCAAGACGCTAGGCCGTCGCCTGCCGCTCGACATGCTGTTCCGCTATCCGACAGTCGCATCATTCGCCGAGGCTATAAAAAGCGGTGGAGAGGTATCGCGGCAATCGTTGCCTGACCATACTTCGCCGGTGCGCGGCCACTCGATCGAACCGAGCCCGACGACATCCAGCGACAACCCGAACAAGCGCGCGCTGTCCGAACCCACACCGCAGCTGGCCGCCATTTCCGCCGATGTGCCGGACATCGCGGCCGGTTCCCTGGAGGGGCTGATCGCACCGGTCTGGGCGGACGTCCTCAAGCTCGACAAGGTCGAGCGGCATCAGGACTTCTTCGCGATCGGCGGACACTCGCTTGCCGGCATGCGGATCATGTCGCGACTGAGTAAGACGCTGGGCCGTCGTTTGCCGCTCGATATGTTGTTCCGCTACCCGACGGTCGCGTCGTTCGCCGAAGCTATCACAGATGGCCACGACGTCGCGCATCTCTGAGCGCTGCCCCGCCGCGCGGACCGGTCCTGCAGCGACCGGTCCGCGCCGGCCTCCCTCCTGTCCCGAATTACCGTGGCACGCGGCATGCGCGCCCATTCCACATGGAGCAACACATGGATTCCCTATATTTGATCGCTTCGCCCAATCAGTCCGACCCGGCAGCTTCGACCGGTTTGTCTACCGCTCAGCAAAGCCTTTGGTTCCTGAACCAGCTCGAGCGCGGCGGAGTCACGTACAATGTTCCGTTCGTGCTGCGCTTCTCCGGCCCTCTCGATCCCGACGCGCTGGCGCGCGCACTTGATGTCGTGCAGCAACGGCATCCGGCGCTCCGGTATCGCTTCCCAGGTGCCGACGGGCAGCCATCCGCGCAGTTGAGCGAAGAGACCGTCACGCTGAACCAGGTGGACCTGTCGGGCGATTCGGATGCGGAAGCACGCATTGCCGATCTGCAAAGCGCCGAGGCTCGTCATGTGTTCGATCTCGAACGCGCCGCGCCGATCCGCACAACGCTCGTACGCGTCGCCGATGATGATCATCTGCTGATCGTGATCGTTCACCACATCGTCTTTGACGGCCGCTCCGTACAGGTCTTCCTGAACGAGCTTGCCAGCGCCTATGCGACGCTCGTGCAAGGCGATGAACCCGACGCGTCACCGGTCGATGAGGGGCTTTATTCGGATGGCGCCGCGCTCGATGAGGATCTGGCGATAGGTGTCGAGTACTGGCAGCAGCGCCTGTCGGGAGCGCCGTCCGTGCTGCCGTTGCCGCTCAATCATCCGCGTCCAGCCACACGACAATTCAAGGGCCGGCGCGTTGCCTTCGCCGTGCCTTCCGATGTGGTCGACAAACTGAGGCGCATCGCGAGCGCGCGCAGCGTGTCGCTGTACATGGTTGGGCTGACGGCCTTTGCCGTGCTCATTCAGCGGTTCACGCATGAGAACGACGTGGTGATCGGATCACCGATCTCCAATCGCTACGATCTCGATTGCGAGGACGCCATCGGCTATTTCGTCAACACCCTGCCGAACCGCATCGACCTATCCGGCGCACCGTCCTTCGCCGATTTGCTCGATCGCGTCCGCGTCGCCGTGCTTGAGATGCTGCAGCATTCATACGTGCCGTTCGAGAGGATCATCGAAGCCGTTCAGCCGCCCCGCTCGCTCAGCCATGCCCCGATATTCCAGGTTCAGTTCGACCTGGCCGCCGAAGGCTTCACGGCGTCGTTCGGCGCCGCCCTCGATACGCATTTTTATACGCTCGACTCGTGTAGCGCAAAATACGACCTCAGCCTGACGCTACAGCTCGTCGACGATGGGATGAACGGCGTATTCGAATATGACAGCGACTTGCTCGACGACGCGATCGTGCAACGCATGGGCGACGGTCTCGTGCATATTCTGCAGCGTTTCGCGGCCGAGCCGGATACTCGGATCGACGGGTTCTCGCTGCTGTCGCCGGACACTGCCGCAACGATGCTGACGATAGCAAACGACGGCGCGCATGATCCAGACACGGCGTTCGTGCCGTTTCACCGCGCTTTCGAGGCGGTTGCCGCGTGCGCTGACGATGCCGTGGCGCTGGTCTATTCCGACGCGCGTCAGACCTATGCGTATGTCGATGCGCGCGCAAACGCACTCGCCGCGCGGCTGTTCGATTGCGGCGTGCGCCGTGGCGACCGCGTCGTCGTGTTCCAGCATTACGGTCCGGATGTCATTGTCGCTCTGCTGGCGATCCACAAGGTCGGCGCGGCATTCGTGCCAGTATCACCGAGCGATGCGCGCCACGCGGTGCTCATCGATGATGTCAACCCAGCCGCACTACTCGTCGCCCGCCTGGAGGACGGTGCGGCGCTCGGCTATCATCTCGTTGCAATCGAGGATCTTGGTCGGGACGCAGAGGTGCTGTCCCCCGACCCGGACTGGGGTGGTACGCAAACCGAGGCGGAGGACATCGCATACATAATCTTCACCTCCGGCTCTACCGGCCAGCCGAAGGGCGTGGAAGTGTCGCACGGCAGCTGGATATCGCTGTTCCATGCGTTCGAGGCAGTTTATGGCCGCAGCGAAGTCGGCGTCACCGCCGTATTGCAGATGGCGACCCACACGTTCGATGTGTTCATGAGCGACGTGATACGCGGGCTTGGCGGCGGCGGGCGGTTGATCATGTGCCCGCGCGACAACCTGACCGATCCGGAGGCGCTGTACGCTTTGATCGAGCGTGAGCGCGCGACGATCATGGAGTTCGTGCCTGCGGTCGTGCGTCTGATGATCCAGTATCTCGAACGCACCGGCAAACGCCTGAACGGCCCGCGTACCATCACCTGCGGCGCAGACGTGTGGTTTGTGCACGAATACCGGAAGCTGCGCTCGCTGTGCTCACCGCAGACGCGCCTGCTGAGCGTCTACGGCGTCACCGAAGCCACCTGCGAAAGTGCAACCTTCGAGCCGTGTGACGACTCTTATGAGCCCGAGCGTAGCTTGCCGATCGGCACGCCGCTGCCGAATACCGCAATGTATGTGGTCGACGGCGCGCTGAACCTGGTACCTCTCGGCGTGCCCGGCGAACTCATGATTGGCGGTGGCGCCGTGGCGACCGGCTACCTGAACAGGCCGGAGCTGAGTGGAGAGCGCTTCCCGATCGGTTCATTCGGCGCGGACGGAGGCTTCGTGTCCGATCCGGGCGGCCGGCGATTCTACCGCACCGGCGATCTGTGCCGGCATCTTGCCGATGGAACGATCGAATTTCTCGGCCGGCTCGACAACCAGGTCAAGGTGCGCGGCTTCCGGATCGAACTGGGCGAGATCGAAAGCGTGCTCGCCGACCACCCGGCCGTGCGTGAATGCGCTGTCGTCACGCGGCAGGCGCCCGGCGGCGATCTCGAACTGGTCGGTTACGCTGGCACAAGTGCAAGCGCAGAGGCGCTGCTCGACTATCTGCGCACGCGTCTGCCGGCACATATGGTGCCGCGTGTGATCGTCGTGCTGCCAGCATTGCCGTTGTCGGCAAACAGCAAGATCGATCGTAAGCGCCTGCCCGATCCGGACTGGGCGGCAACCGCGCGCTCATATACGGCACCGCAGAACCCGCTCGAGGCGCGACTCGCGAAGGACTGGGAAGCTCTGCTCCAAACGGAGCGGGTCGGCGTGCACGATAACTTCTTCGAACGGGGAGGTCATTCGCTGCTTGTCACACAGGCTCTCGCGCGCATCCACAGTGCGTTCGGCGTCAAGCTGAAGGTGGCGGACCTGTTCGAGCGGCCGACTATCGCGCAACTCGCCGAACGCGTGATGCAGGAAATGATGACACTGACGCGAGGGCTGGCTGCGGCGGACGTGCCGGAGCCGATTATGCGCGCTGAGGGGATCGAGCGCCAGCGCCTGTCGTTTGCGCAGAAGCGGCTTTGGTTCGCGCAGCAATCGGAGCCGACGTCCGCGTACAATATGCCGGAGATTTTTCGCTTGCGCGGCGCGCTGGATCTGCCGGCGCTCAAAGCCGCGTTGAACCGCGTGATCGAGCGCCACGAGGTGCTGCGCACCCGGTTTACCGCAGCCGTGCAGACATTCACCGACGCTGCCGGCGTCACGCGCAAGGAGCCGCTTGCGGAGGTCGATCCGCCGGCGCATGTCATGCTTGTTGTCGAGCCGCTCGACCGCTCGCAGCTGACCGAACGGCTTGCGCGCGACGTGCAGCGGCCGTTCGCGTTGGATCGTGAGTGGCCGATCCGCGCGACGTTGTTTCGCATTGCCGATGACGAACATGTTCTGTGCGTCGTGCTGCATCACATCGCCTATGACGGCTGGTCCAGTGCGTTGATGCGGCGGGAACTTGCGGCCGGCTATCGCCCGGCTGCCGGCAGCGTATCGGCAACGGCTAAACCTGCACTGCAGTACCAGGACTACGCGGCCTGGCAGCGTGTGCAGACCGAAACGCCGGCCTTCACCGAGCACGTAAATGCATGGCGGGAACGCCTGAGCGATCTGCCGCCTGCGCTGCCACTGCCGGAGCGTGCAAGCGTGCTCGCGACAGACGGCCCTGCCGGCGGTTACGTGCCGTTCGCGTTGCCGGAGGCGTATTCCGTGCAGTTGGGACGGCTCTGCCAGCGCCTGAACTGCACGCCGACGATGGTCGCGCATGCCGCGTTTTCGATCCTGCTGCATCGCTATACCGGTCAGGACGATGTCGTCATTGGCATGCCATTCGCTGGTCGGGATCATGTCGACAGCGAGGCGCTGCTCGGCTTCTTCGTCAACCTGCTGCCGGCGCGACTGCGCGTCGAAGGGCATCAATCGCTCGCCAATGTGATTGCGGCGAGCCGGCGTGTGGTGCTTGATGCTGAGGCCGCGCAGGCGGTGCCTCTCGACCATTTGGTCGAAGTGTTGAACCCTGAGCGCACGCCGGGCCGGCACCCGTTCTTCCAGATAGGGCTCGTCGTGCAAAGCGGGCCGTCTGTCGCGCTCGATATGCCAGGCGTCGTCGTCGAGGAGATCGGATTGGCGTCGAGCGACGTCAAGCTTGACCTGATGCTGGAGCTGCGGGCGATCGACGGGGTGCCGCTTGGCGGCGGCTTCAAATACCGGGCATCGCGCTACGATCGCTCGCTGATCGAAGGGCTCGCTCGGCACTTCCGGGAGTTACTACAAAACCTGCTTGCTGACGCCGACCAGACGGTTGCTAGCGTCGGGATTTTGTCGGCGGATGAATATGACGCTCTGACGCGTGTCAGCAACGAAACGCGGCGCGATTACAGGGATACGAGGGACGTCATCGCACAATTCGAAGCGCGTGTGGCGTTGGCGCCAGACGCCGTTGCGCTCGAGTTCGACGGCCGGCATTGGAGTTATGCACAACTGGATCGGCTGGCGAACCGTCTTGCCAACGAGCTGATTGCGCGCGGCACGACACCGGGCACGCGCGTCGGCCTGTTCACCGGGCGCCACCCATATCTGGTGGCGGGTATGCTCGGCGCGCTGAAGGCGCGGTGCGCGTTTGTGCCACTCAATCCCGAGGATTCGATGGAGGGCACACTCGGTTACACCATCAGCGACGCGGGTGTGAGGCTCATCATCGCGCACCGCGGCCTCGCGGAACGTTGCGAGCCGCTCGGGCTTGCAACGCTGCTTGCCGACGAGTTCGACGACGATACGCCCGCGCCGCCGCCGCGCTGCGTGCGCGAGCCTGAGGACCTGGCCTATGTGCTCTACACCTCCGGTTCGACCGGCCGGCCGAAGGGCGCGATGATCACGCAGCGCAATCTGCACAATACGGCCAACGCATTTGCCGAGTGCGTCGGGCATCACGCCGGCGCGCGGCAATTGCAGTATTTCTCACCCGTGTTCGACGGCGTGTGCGGCGAGGTCTTTCCGGTCCTTGTCAGCGGCGCAACGCTGGTCTTCGCACACACCGGGCAATTGCTGCCCGGCCCCGAACTGCTCGACCTGCTGCGCACGGCGCGCATCACGCACCTGCAGATCACGCCGACCGCACTCAGGCTTTTGCCCTATCGCGATTTGCCGGATCTGGCGGTGATCGTGGCCGCGGGCGAAGCCTGCCCGCTGAACGTCGCGCACATGTGGGCGATGGGCCGGCGCTTCATCAATGGCTACGGACCGACCGAGACGACAATCTACGCATCGGCGACCGACTATTGGGACGCGCGCGGCGCACTGGTGTTGCGGCCGATGGCGAACGTTACCTTCTATGTGCTCGACCGCTACCGGAATCCGGTACCCTCTGGCGTGCCGGGTGAGCTCTACATCGGCGGCGACGGGGTCGGGGCGGGCTATCTGAACCTTGATGAAGTGACCGCGTGTAGCTTCTTGTCGGACCCGTTCTCGTCTGAACCGGGCGCATTGTTCTATAGAACCGGCGACTATGTGATCCGGCAGCCGAACGGTAGCCTCGCCTATGTCGGGCGCGCCGACTCGCAGGTGAAGATCCGCGGCTTCCGTGTCGAGCCCGGCGAGATCGAGGCGCGCTTCAACTCGTTGCCCGGTATCGAGCAGGCGGTTATCGTCACGCCGCTCGACGCGCGCGGCCACCGGGTTCTCATCGGTTATTACGTCGGTGAGCCAGCGGAGGATGTGGTACGCGTGTTGCTCGCGCGGCAGCTGCCCGCGCATATGGTGCCGGAACGGCTGGTGAAGCTGCCCGAGTTGCCGCTGGGCCGGACCGGCAAGGTCGATCGCAAGGCGCTGGCGACCGGGGTTGACGAGCCGATTGCCAGTGAACCGGCAGTCGTCGAGCCGAAGGTCGTCATAGCGGCCACGCCGCCCGTTCGTGCACCATCGAGCGGCAAGAGGCTGCTGGCGCGCGTGAAAGCGATCTGGCAACAGGTGCTTGAACGGGACGACATCGAGCCGGACAGCAACTTCTTCGATCTCGGCGGGCATTCGCTGCGTATCGTCGAGATGCGCAAACACCTTGAGGATGCATTCTCCATGCGGGTCGCGATGACGGATCTGTTCGAGCACCCGACGCTGAGCGGGCTCGTCGCACATCTCAAGCGACTTCAGGTCGACGTCATGGTCGACGACCGGCCCGTCGATGTGCCGGCACCTCTACCAGCGCCCGTCGCCGATGGCGCTATCGCAGTGGTCGGCATGGCCGGGCGCTTTTCCGGCGCGCCCGATCTGCAGGCGTTCTGGGACAATCTGGTTGAAGGCATCGAATCCACGCTGCACTATAGCGATGAGCTGCTTGCCGAATATGGCGCGGATCCTGCGAAGCTCGCGCAATCGGACTTCGTAAAGCTTGGCAATCGGCTTGAGGACGTCGACAAGTTCGACGCCGAATTCTTTGGCTACTCGGCACGCGAGGCGGCGCTGATGGACCCGCAGCAGCGGCTCTTTCTCGAATGCGCCTGGGCGGCAGCGGAAGCGGCCGGCTATGGCGGCGGTGCTGGCGGGCGGCGGGTCGGCGTGTTCGCGAGCGCAAGCACGAGCCATTATCTGCTCGACCACGTCTATCCGCGCCGCCGTGAACTAAAGCTTGAAAACATCCAGTGGCTGCTCGGCAACGGGCGCGATTTTCTCGCGACGCGCACTGCGTACAAGCTCGACCTGTCCGGTCCGGCGGTGACGATCGAGACCGCGTGCTCGTCGTCGCTGGTGGCCGTGCATAATGCATGTACGAGCCTGCTTGCGGGTGAGTGCGAGATGGCGCTTGTCGGTGGCGTATCGATCGAAGCCGAATATTACGGCTATCGGCCGATGCAGGGCAGCATCATCTCCAACGACGGCCGTTGCCGGCCGTTCGACGCGGATGCCAGCGGCACGACGGGCGGCAGCGGCTGCGCGGTCGTCATGCTCAAGCCGCTCGCAAAGGCGATCGAGGACGGCGACCATGTGCACGCGGTCATTCGTGGCTCGGCGATCAACAATGACGGATCGGCCAAGGTCAGCTACACCGCGCCGAGCGTCACCGGGCAGGCCGAGGTCATTGCCACAGCGCTCGAGTGCTCCGGCCTGCCGGCGGAATCGATCGGCTACGTCGAGGCGCACGGCACCGGCACACGGCTCGGCGATCCCGTCGAGTTTCGCGCGCTCGCGACAGCCTATGCAGGCGCCGCGCCATGGCCTGAGGGCCGCCGCTGCGCGCTGGGTTCGGTGAAAAGCAATATCGGCCATCTTGACGCCGCCGCCGGCATCGCCGGCTTCGTCAAGGCGGTGCTTGCTGTCGAACATGATGTGCTGCCGCCGAGCCTGAACTTCTCGCAGCCGAATCCCGAAATCGACCTTGAGGGCAGCCCGTTCTACGTCAACACCGAGCGGCAGCCGTGGCCCGCGTCGCCATGGCCGCGCCGCGCCGGCATCAGCTCGTTCGGGATCGGCGGCACCAACGCACACATTATCGTCGAGCAGCCGCCCGAGCCGTTGCCGCGCGAGCCGAATGACGAGGGCTGGCATGTGCTGCCGCTATCGGCGCGGTCGCCTGAAGCGCTGCGGCGTACGCGCCGCCGGCTCGCCGACCATCTGCGTGCGACGAGCGCGCATCTGCCGGATATCGCATTCACCTTGGGTGCCGGTCGCACGCGCTTCCCTTTCCGGGATGTGCTTGTGTGCCAGACGCGCGAACAGGCAATTGCCGCGCTCGAGGCACCGCTCGCCGTGCCAACCCGCGAGTCCAGTCAGGACCGTCCGGTCGTCTTCATGTTTCCGGGGCAAGGCGCGCAGCATGTTGGCATGCTGAGGGGGCTTTACGAAAGAGAGCCGGTGTTCCGTGATGTGCTGCGCGAATGCGCGGCACTGCTTACCGCGCAAGGTGGCCCGGACATCCTCGGCTATCTGTATCCTGATCCGGCGCGCGAGGCCGAGGCTGCCGCCGCGCTCCGCGAGACGGCGGTTGCGCAGCCGGCCCTGTTCGCGGTCGAATACGCCTGCTCGATGCTGCTGCAAGCGCGCGGCGTTCGACCGAAAGCGCTGATCGGACATAGTCTCGGTGAACTGGTCGCCGCTTGTGTCTCCGGCATCTACACGCCGAAGGATGCGCTGGCGATCGTCGTCGAACGCGGCCGGCTGATGCAGCGCGCCGAACGCGGCGCGATGCTGGCGGTTACTCTCGATGAACAAGCGTGCGAACGCTGGCTAGGCACCGACGTCGAGCTCGCGGCCGTCAATGGCAGCCGCCAATGCGTGCTTGCGGGCAGCATCGACGCGATTGCACGGTTGCAGCTCGCGCTGGCTGAAGCCGGCGTGCAGAGCCATCCGCTGAAGACATCGCATGCGTTTCATTCGCGGATGATGGAGGACGCGGCGCAACAGCTCGAGGTCGCTATTGCGGCAATTCCGGTGCATGCCGGCACGGTTCCTATCGTGTCGAACCGCAGCGGTATCTGGCTATCGCTCGATCAGGCGAACCATGCTGCTTACTGGGCTTCGCATCTGCGCGATACCGTACGCTTTGCGGACGGCATCGCGATGCTGCATGACGAATTGGATGCGCCGATCCTGGTCGAGGTCGGTCCCGGGCAGGCGTTGCGAAACGCACTTCAGTCCGATCCTGATGCATATACGACGACTGGCTGCGGCCGTCATCCGCGCGATCGTGCGGACGATGCGCAGACGTTTGCAAACATGATCGCGGCCCTTTGGCGTCTCGGAGCTGCGCTCGACTGGCAGAGCGCGAGTGGGGACGAGAACGGCCGGCGGGTGCCGCTGCCTACTTATCCGTTCGCACGCGACCGGCATTGGATCGATGCGGAGGGCGCGGAGCTGCGGGCGAGGCCTGCGGTATATCGCCATTGGCGGCAGCTGAGCGGGCAGCGCTGGGAGTACGAACTCGCGCTGTCGCCGACGCTGTGGCTTGTCGACGAGCATCGCGTCTTCGACGGCAAGCCGGTGCTGCCGGGCACTGGCTGCCTGGAACTGGTGCGCGGCGCGTTCGAACGAATGGGCCACGGTTCGCGGATTGAGTTCAGCGACGTATATTTTCCGGCGCCGCTCGTGCTTGACGACGACAGCAGCGTCCAGATCGTCCGTGTCACCTTCCGGAGTGATGAGGGCGGCGCGCAGGAATTCGTGCTCGCATCCGCACTCGTTGGCGATAATGGCCAGCTGACGATCCACGCGCAGGGGAGGATCACCGCGCACGAGCATTCGCCCGTAGTGTCATCCGCGTTTGAGCGCGTTCGCGCGGGTCGTGCGGACACGCTCGCGAACGCGTCGGCACGCCAGTCGCTCGATGAGCGGCTCGGGCTGTTCGGCCCGCGCTGGCACTGCTTCCGCTCGCTCTGGCTTGCAGAGGACGAAGGTGTCGCGCATCTTTCGCTTGCCTCGGATTTCGTGGCGGATATCGGGGCTTTTCCGCTTCATCCCGCGTTGCTCGATATGGCGACCGGCTTCCTGTCGGCGATGGAAAATCGTGGCGCGCGGCTGCCGTTCCACTATGGCAAGCTCAAGATCCATGCGCCGCTGACGGCAGAGCTCTTTAGCCACGCACGCCGCGTGCGCGAGAACGTCTATGACGTGACGCTGTTCGCGGTGGACGATGCCGGTGAAGTCGGGCTGGCTCTAGTCGAGATCGAGGGCTTCACATTGCGCGACGAGCGTGCTGCACCCGACACGGCGGATCGCACCGATCCGACCAGCTGGTGCACGCGGCCGGCGTGGCGGCCGGCGTTGCCTCCGCGGGGCGAACCGATGCCGGAAGGGCCGTGGATAATCGTTGCACGGGGAACCACCGACCCCACGTCGATCGCGACGGCCGTGCCGCCGGGCAGCCTATGGATCGGCGACACCGACGGATACGCTGTGCAACTCGAAGCTGCTGCACAGCCGACGCAGATCGTCTACATCGTCGGCGACAGCGTTCCGCATGGCGCGGGACATCCGGCAAATGCGCTGCTCGGCGATCTGATGCGGCTGTTGCGGGCCGCCGCGCCGAAGGCGCCGCATGGCACGGTCTTGACGCTCGTCACGGCCGGCGCCTGCGCGGTGCTCGCCGACGAGCAACCACGAGCGGCACAGGCGGTGCTGCTCGGTGCGGTGCGAGCCGCGATGTGGGAGTTTCCAAACCTGCGCTGCCGCCATATCGATCTGCCGGTGGGGGCGGGGAGTGCCGATCAAGCTGCGCTTCGTAACGCGCTTGCCCGGCACGATCACCACAACCATTCACCGCTCGCGCCGACCGTCGCGGTGCGCGACGGTGCGTTCTACGAGCCATATTTCCGCTCATTGCCCGCATTTGCAACCGCGCCACGTTTCGTAGACGGTGGTGCATATGTAATCACCGGCGGCCTCGGCGGGATCGGCCTCGCGCTCGCTACGCATGTCGCGACATCCGCCACAGCGCCTTGCTTGTTTCTCGTGTCGCGTTCGGGAGTATCGCACCCGAGTGCCGAAGCATCGATCGCCGCGCTCAGCGCACTTGGCGCGGTCGTGACCGTCGTTCAAGCGGATTGCGGCGACCGCGATGCGTTCGCGGCGGCACTTGCCGATATAAAGAGCCATTGCGGCCGGATCGACGGCGCGATCCACGCGGCGGGCGTCGAGGCGAGCGGGCTCATTCAGCTCGCCGAGTCTGACGCATGGACCTGCGTGCTCGCGCCGAAGACGATCGGCACGGATGTGCTGATCGATGCGCTGCGCGACGAGCAGCCCGATTTTATCCTGCTGTGCTCATCGCTCGCCGCCGTCCTTGGCGGCCTTGGCCAGGCGGATTACGCGGCTGCAAACGCCTATGTCGACGCCTCGGCACAGGCGGCGCGCCGCGAGGGACTACCGGTGGTCGCGGTGAATTGGGACGCATGGGCCGAGGTCGGCATGCGAGTCGCATACGACCGCGCGCATCCGAACCAGGCGCCGATCGACGCGACCAGCGGCTTGCTCAACGCCGAGGGCTGCCGACTGTTCGACATTGCGCTCGCGCATGCCGACGCGCAAATCGTCGTGCACAAGGCGCAGGATATTGAAACGTTGATCCGGTCGCTCGCGAACGAGCCTGACAGAGCCGGGTCGCGCGGTGTTGCATCATCTGCGACAACGGCCGAGCATGTCGCGCCGCGCAACGCGCTCGAGCGGCAATTGGCAGAGCTGTGGCGCGAGTTGCTGGGCGGCGAGCTACCCGGCGTCCAGGATGACTTTTTCGCTCTCGGTGGTCATTCGCTGCTTGGTGCACAGTTGATCTCCCGTGTCCGGGAACGCTTCCCTGAGTGCCTGACGCTTGCCGAGTTTCTCGACGAGCCGACGATCGAACGGATGGCGGCTTCGCTGGGTACCGTCGAGGAAACCGGCGATGCGCCGGATGACGGCATGCGCTACTGCCTCGTTCCGGTGCAGCGTGCAGGCGGAGGCCGGCCGTTCTTCTGCCTGCCTGGCATGGGGGGGAACGTGAACCAGGTGCTGGCGCTTGCGAAGGCGATGGGCAGCGAACGCCCGTTCTACGGCCTGCAATGCCTCGGACTGGACGGCAATGCCGAGCCGCATGGCAGCGTCGAGGAGATGGCGGAGCTCTACATCCGTTGCATCCGTTCGGTCCAGCCGGAAGGGCCGTATTTGCTGGGTGGGCACTCGCTCGGCGGCAAGGTCGCGCTCGAGATGGTACGCCGGCTTGAGGCGAACGGTGAGGTCCCCGGCCTGCTCGCGCTGTTCGATTCCGCAGCGCCGCCCTACTTGCGCTTAGCGACGCCAAGTGATGCGCAGGTGGTCGGTTCGCTGCTGAGTATCTTCGGGCGTTACTCCGGCAAGCCGGTCGAGGTGACACGCGAGACGCTCGATCGGCTCGAAACGCTGGGACATGAGGAGCGGATCCGCTACCTGAAGGATGAGCTGCAATCGCTCGGGTTGATCGACGCGCGCGCGGACGAGGGCAGCATCCGCGGTATCTTCAACGTCTACAAGGCTGCGGCAGCGTTCGGGATGAACTACGATCCGCCGAAGGCTCCGCTGCGTTCGTCGCTGCTGCTTTTCCGCGCCGTTGACTCTATGCCCGCGGGCATCAATCTACCGGAAATCCGGCAGACGCCGGCCTGGGGATGGGAGGACTTCAGCGCCGCGCCGGTCGATTGCCACGACGTGCCGGGCGACCACTTCACCTGCCTGTCGGCGGAGTATGCGGGCGAGATCGCGCGCACGCTGAAACGGCGCCTGGTGGAGTTCGACTGATGGGCACCAAACCGAACCTTACCGACGCGGGCGGCGCGCCTGTATGCTCCGAAGGCGCGGCTTTGTATGCCGCCGGTCGAGATCGCGCGCTGCCGGTGGGGTTCATCCTGTGGATCCTCGCGCTCGACGTGCTCGGCATGGGGCTGGCGATGCCTGTGTTGCCGACGCTGATCGCCGAGTTTGCGACGGTGCCCGCGCAGCGGGTGTCGCTCGTGCTGGGAGCGGCGATCGCGTCGTACTCGGCGACGCAGTTCCTTTTCGCGCCGATGCTCGGCGCGTTGAGCGACCGGTACGGGCGCCGCGTGGTCCTGCTTGTCGCATTGGCGGGCATGGCGGCCAGCAACTGGATGGTCGCGCTTGCCGGCGGGCTGGTATCGCTGCTGATCGGCCGCGCGCTCGGTGGCGCGTCGGCGGCAAACATTGCGACGGTGATGGCCTATATCGCCGACGTCAGCGACGGCGAGCGCCGCACGCATCTCTATGGAAGCGCGGGGAGCGTGATCGCCGTCGGGCTCGTTGTCGGACCGGTGGCGGGCGGCTGGCTCGCGTCGATCAATCCGCACCTGCCGTTCATCGTTGCCGGTGCGCTCGCAGCACTCAATCTGCTGTATGGTTGGTTTTATCTTCCCGAAAGCTTGCGGCAGGAAAACCGTCGGCCGTTCGAATGGCGGAGAGCGAATCCGATCGGCAGTTTGTACGCGCTGTTTCGTAACGGCTCGATGCGTCCCTATCTGCTCGCTGCCATCTGCACATGGTTCGCATATGGCGTGTTTCAGAGTTGTTTCGTGCTGGCCAACCAGGTGCGCTATGGCTGGAACGTCGTTGATGCGTCCTGGGCGCTCGCCGCCTTGGCGCTCGGCATGGCATTGTCGCAGCGCTATCTGGTCCGCCGCCTGACGGCCCATTTTTCAAACCGATGGATCATTTCGATCGGATACGGATGTTGCAGTGTCGCGTATCTTTGCTATTTCGCTGCGTCGTCGCCATGGCTCACTTATGCCGGGATCGCGGCGCAGGCGTTGGGTCTAGTCGCGGAGCCGGCGATGCGAAGCGAGTTGTCGCGTTGTGCCACCGAACGTCATCACGGCGAACTGCAAGGCGGCCTCACATCGATGCTGAGCCTCGTCGGCGCGATTGCGCCTTTGCTTGGTTCCTACGCCTTGACCGTTGCGGGGGGAGGAACGGGCGATCCGGCGACGGTTGGGTGGCCTTTCGTGATTGGCGTTGCGATGTATGCGCTGGCAATTGGCAGTCTTTGGCACACAAATGATTAGCCGGCTACCTAATAAAAATTCCTCGGCATCGGATTTCACCAAAAAATGCTTGCGTTCCGCTCCAGGCGCGACCGCCCCATATGTATTCGGACATGACAGCATTGCGCCTTGGCCAGAATGTTACATCTGGAGATTAAACACCGCGTCAACCGGTGTTCCCCGCCAAATCGCAGACGCATCGGGATCGGCAAACAATAGCCTGAGGTGGCCTATGAGCTGTCCGGCTCTGGGATCGGCCAGGCGATAGATAACGGCGCGGGCTGATCGCTTACCCACGATGATGCCAGCTTCCCGCAACTCGCCCAATTGCTGGGACAATGTCGGCTGATGCACGTCGAGCATGGCTTCCAGTTCGGTTACCGAACGCGCTCCTTCCACCAGGGCACACAATATCGAAAGGCGGACCGGGTTCGCCATTGCCTTCAGGAAATCCGATGCGGCGCCGATGGCGCGGCATTTAACCTTCTGCCGGTCCCTGGCTTCGTGCCTCTCGGCTTTCATGACATTCATCGTGACGTTCTTCATCATGCAGCGTTTGCCGTGAAATAGTTTTCTCTCGACCCGAAAAAGTTTGATCGAAACGTTCTTCGATTGCAATCGGGCTTCCATTATATAATTTTATATATTGAGAATTTCAACGATCGCGGAAATATTCATGGCCTTGAGGATCGGGTTTCATCCGAACAATCTGCATCTTAGTCTCGCGGCCCGCTGGCCAGGGGCATTTGCGGATTTCGATCCCGAATTCGTGCCCTACCAGGAGGGGCGGGAGACGGCCGCCAAGCTTGCCGCCGGCGCTTTCGACATCGGTGGCACTGGGTCGACGCCGCCGATCCTGGCGGCTGCCTCCGGCCTGTCGGTAATCTATGTCGCCGGCTCGTCGCCAAGGCCCGCCAATGGGGCGATTTTGGTCAATCGCCAATCCGAAATTGAAAGCCTGGCGGATTTGAAAGGTCGGTCGGTCGCTCTCGTCGACGGCTCTTTCTTGACCTATTTTCTTGCCAAAGGTCTGGAGGAGGCCGGCTTCGAACTGCCGGACGTGCATCGCCACGACCTATTGCCGGTGCCGTCTCGCGACGCATTGAGATCCGGTGCGATCGACGCCTGGGTGGCGATGGCCCCGCATCTTGAGCAGTCGCTGTCATCAGGGGAGTTCCGGGTGCTTGCCCATTGCGGCGCGACCATCCCGAACCGGTCGACCTTTTGGACGATCAGCGAGCGTGGGCTGAGTGCCGATGTCATCGATGGCTTTGCGAGTGAGCTGGCGCGGATCGGCAACGCAATTCAATCCGATCCGGAAAAGGCGGCCGCACTTCTGTCCGAGAATGGGACTGAGGTGGAGCGGCGGGCCTGGACGCGCGTCGTCAATGAACGGGACTGGCATGTCGTTCCGGCCAGCGACGTGATCCTTCGCGAGCAGCAGGCGGAGGCCGATACCCTGTTCTGTCACAAGGACCTGGCGACCAGGCTTGAGATCGCAACCAACACCATCGCGGGGAATTCATAGCCATGAACGTTCTTTGGTACATGTGCGCGCCGGACGGCGCTTATCCGTGGAAGCCCGAGGGGTCACGCACGATCGACTACGGCTACTACAAGCAGTTGGCGCAAGCTTACGATCATCTCGGTTTCACCGGCGCATTGTTTGCAACGGGTGCCCACGATGTCTGGCCGCTGGCGGGGGCGCTGCTGCCATATACAGAGCGGATGAAGTTTCTTCTGGCATTCCATCCCGGTCTGATAGCCCCAACCTTGCTGGCCAAGATGGCCGCGACGTTCCAGGAGTTTTCCAACGGGCGACTGCTTCTGAACGTGGTATCCGGCGACGCCAAGATGCTGGGCGCTTACGGCATGACGCTGCCGCACGACGAACGTTATGACATGGCCGACGAGTATCTTACGGTCTGGCACCGCCTGATGGCTGGTGAAAGCGTGACCCATCACGGCAAGTATTTCCAGACGGAAGGCGCCAAGCTCGCGCTTCCGGCAGGCTCTTCCATCCCGGCGCCGCCGCTCTGGTTCGGCGGTTCGTCCGACAGCGCCATCGAGGTGGCGGCCAAACATGTCGACACCTACCTCTCCTGGGGCGAAACGCCTGAACAGATGGGCGAAAAGGTTCTACAGGTGAAAGCGCGGGCCGCCGCGCACGGGCGCGAGCTGAACTACGGCATCCGGCTCTATGTCATCGTGCGGTCGACCGATGCGAAGGCTTGGGAGGCCGCTGCCGACCTTTACGAACAGATGGATGATGCCGCCATTGCCGCCAATCAGCGTTTCGTGTCGAACACCGATTCCATCGGCCAGCAGCGCATGAGCCGTATGCACGGTGGTATCAAGCCGGACAATCTGCGAGACCTGGAGATATCGCCGAACCTGTGGGCGGGTATCGGTCTTGTCCGTCCCGGCCCGGGAACCGCGATCGTTGGATCGCCCGACACCGTCATCCGCACGCTCGAGGCCTATCAGGCCGTCGGCGTCGACACCTTCATTCTGTCCGGCATGCCACTGCTTGAGGAAGCCTATCGCTTCGGCGAGACGGTCCTGCCGAGATTACCGGTCGAGAGATTGATCCCGGAGAAGAAGCAGTTCACCTGGTCGACGCTGTTCGACCGCGACCTCTCGGGAAAGAAGGCGAATGGTTGATACCCGCTCTACCGGGCAGGCGCTGGACCGGCCTGCCGACCCGCAGATTGGGGGCCAAGGACGCAAGGTTCGCCTCGGTTCCCTCCGCCGTCTGGCATCACCGCTGGCCATCCTCGTTCTCTGGCAGCTTTTGAGCGTCGCCGGCCTGTTGCCGCCGCGCATCCTGGCATCTCCGGTTCAGATACTGGCCGCCGGGGCAAAGCTGACGGCATCGGGCGAGCTCGTCATTGGCCTTGGCGTGTCGTTTCTGCGTGTGGCAGTCGGTTTCTCCATCGCTCTCGTGGTGGGGGTATTGCTCGGCCTCATTTCCGGGCTTTCCCGCTTTGGGGAAACGATGATCGATCCGCCAATCCAGATGCTGAAGGCGATGCCGTTTCTAGGGCTTCTGCCGCTGTTCATCCTGTGGTTTGGCATTGGCGAGGTGCCGAAGGTCGGCATGGTGGCATTCGGCTGCGTTTTCCCGATTTATCTCACTCTGCACGGCGGCATTCGCGGCATTGATCGCAAGCTGATCGAGGCTGGAAAGACACTTGGTCTCGGAACGTTCGGGATCGTGCGCCATATCGTGATCCCCGGTGCGCTGCCGTCGTTGCTCGTCGGTGTCCGTTACGGTCTCAGCGTTGCCTGGCTCAGTCTCGTGGTCGGCGAACAGATCAACGCATCGAGCGGGATTGGCTACATCATGACCTATGCGCGTGACTTCCTGCAAACGGATGTGATTGTCGTCTGCCTTCTGGTTTACGCTGCGATGGGACTTTTGACGGATGGGCTGGTGCGGATCATCGAGGCCTATGCGCTGCGCTGGCGCCCAGTGGTGACCGCATGAGCGCGCTTGTCGATATTCAGGGCCTGAGCCGATCGTTCGGCGGTCCGGCGGTGCTCGATGGCATCGATCTTCAGATAAAACCGGGAGAGTTTGTCGCGCTGCTCGGACGCAGCGGCTCCGGAAAATCCACGCTTCTGCGCGTCCTGGCCGGGCTCGACGAGGCATGTGCGGAGAAAGCCGAGATCCCAGTCGGGCGCGCTGTCGTCTTCCAGGAGCCGAGGCTGATGCCGTGGAAGCGCATTATCGACAATGTCGCTCTCGGCGTGAAGTCCCCGAACGCTCGCGAAGCGGCCGAACAGGCGCTTGCCGATGTCGGACTGTCGCATCGCCGCGACGCGTGGCCCCTGACCTTGTCGGGTGGAGAGGCGCAACGGGCGGCACTCGCACGCGCGCTGGTCAGAACGCCGCAATTGCTGCTGCTCGACGAACCTTTCGCAGCGCTCGACGCGCTGACGAGGATCAGGATGCATGCACTTGTCGATGAGCTGTGGCGCAAGCATCGGCCGGCCGTGTTCCTGGTGACGCATGACGTCTGGGAAGCCGTGGCGCTGGCCGATCGGATTCTCGTCATCGATCAGGGGCGCTTCAGTCTGGAAATCAACGTCGATATTCCTCATCCTCGGCAGCGAAGCGACCCGCGAGCCACCCAAATCGAATCCGACCTGCTGTCGCAGCTTGGCGTCGAACAAAACCACCTTAAACACCATCAAGCCCCTCGGGCGGAACGGATGACACATCCATGAAGAAGCGTTCTTTTTTTAAGGCATTTGCGGCCGCCACCCTCCTGTCCCTGCTTGCGCCGATGGCACAGGCCGCGGATCAGGTCGTCAGGATCGGCTGGCTGCGTGGTCCGAACGATCTGACCCTTGCCAAGTCGCGGGGCACGCTGGAAAAGGCGCTGGCCGAAAAGGGCATCAAGGTCGAATGGGCCGGTCCCTTTCCGGCCGCCGCTCCGGCATTTGAAGCATTGAATGCCGGAAGCATCGATATCACTGCGGGCAGTTCGACATCGTCGATCGCGGCACTTGCCGCCAAGATTCCGCTTGTCGTCTTCGCCTACCAGAAGATGGCGGCCGGCTCCGAAGGTGTAGTGGTGAAGAATGGCGCCGGCATCTCGTCGCTGAAGGACCTTGCCGGCAAGAAGGTCGCCGTGAACCGGGGCGGGACCGGCGAATATCTGCTGATGCGTGGCCTCGAAAAGAACGGCGTCGATCCATCGACCGTCACGCGCGTTTATCTGAGCCCCAGCGACAGCGGACCGAGCTTCACTCAAGGCCATGTCGATGCCTGGGCGACCTGGGATCCCTTCCTCACGATTGCCGAGAAAACCTATGACGGTAAAGTCCTTGCCGACGGCGCGGCGATCGGGTCTGACAATGCCGTCGTGCTCGTCGCAAGCCGCGAGTTTGCATCCAAGAAGCTGGATCAGCTGCAAGCCATATTCGATGTCGTGAAGAGCGAGAACGCCTGGTCGCGGGCAAACAAGGCAGAGGCGGGCGCGATCTGGGCGAAAGAAATGAATATTCCGGCCGAACTTGGTGCAAAGATCGGCGAGAATAACGCCGTGCCGACGACCGCCGTCACCGATGCCGATGTCAAGCAGATCGGCAATATAGCTGAATGGTATGTGAAGAGCGGCATCATCCCGGCAACGCCGGATATCGCCGCCGGGGTGATCACCCTGAAGTAGGCCGCACCTTCAAATTGTCTCGACGGGGGCACCAAAGGTGCTCCTGCCGAATGTTTGTGGATTGAGCGAGCAGTTAGCCGCTCGTTGCTGTTGTTGTCTGCTGCCATCTGGTTCATGGCGGACGGACGACTGCTACAGACCACCAAGCCGAATGATTTTTTTGGAGGTCATAAGCATCCGCGGGCGGGAACCTTTCTTCAATCTGTTTTGAAATCGTGACAAAGGCTGATCGTTTACACGGGGGCGAAGATTGGACGCCGATAAGGGGTCAGTTCCCAGCGGAAATCGACATTATGTTTGTTCGTGTTGTTTCCCATCCTCTCCAAGGGGACTGCAAATCGCGTGATGCAGGTTGCGTCGGCAAGGAGCCTGCCTCAAATTCTTTGAGTTCGGCAACCTGGAGTAGA
This sequence comes from Rhizobium sp. AP16, assembly GCF_000281735.1. NCBI lineage: Bacteria > Pseudomonadati > Pseudomonadota > Alphaproteobacteria > Hyphomicrobiales > Rhizobiaceae > Rhizobium > Rhizobium sp. AP16. The sequence continues at coordinate 34,094 of NZ_AJVM01000074.1, forward strand.
TATTACCTTCCTTCCCGAGCGCTCCAGAAGAGATATGGTAATTCATATTATTGTAATCGCTGTATAAATGTTCTTTTTGAAGATTTATAAAGAATACTTTTGGTAGAATATGTCTGTGTTTCGGCGAAATTTAATTCGGCAATAACCAATTCTACACGGTTTATACCCATGGATTGTGATTTGTATCCAAGAATATCTTATGATAGAACATAGATAAGCTTGGAGGGTGGGATGTTATATCTGCGTCACGCCGTGACCGTTGTGTTGAGCGCGATGCTGCTCGCACCGGTGTCTTCGAAAGCCGCCGAGAAGGTCGGCCAGGCGGTGCTGATTAAAACCGAAGTTACGGGCGCAGGAGGTCCACTGACAGTCGATGACCCCGTCCACCGGGACGAGCGAATCCGCACCTCCCTTTCGGGCCTTGGACAGTTCACATTTCGAGACGGCACGAAATTGGCTGTTGGAGCCGGCTCGTCTGTCGTCATCGACAAATTCGTTTTCGATGACTCGGGCTCAGTCAAAAAGCTCACCATAAGGGCCGCAAAGGGCACTTTTCGCTGGATGAGCGGAAATTCAAACTCTTCTGCGTATCAAATCGTGACGCCCGCCGGAACGATCGGCGTGCGCGGGACGGCATTTGATTTTTATGTCGGGGCGAACGGCACGACTGCGATCGTTCTTTTGAATGGCGCCGCGCAGTTTTGCGGCGCGGGTGGCTGCAGGCAGTTGAAACAGCAATGCGACTGCGTTGTTGCTAAACGCAATGGCCAGATAAGTGATCCTAGCCGGGTCAACCGCGGCGTTCTCAAGACGCTCGGCAACCAGCGAGCTTTGCCGTTTCTGTCTGGGGATCAACGACTTTCGGGACGAATGGGCTTTTTTGGCGGCTGCGGTCTGTCGACGGCGATGAAAGATCGGCCCAACGGGATATCTCCGCGCAGCGCTCCGGCAAACAATCCTGCTCCGACACAGCACGATACGCCTAGCGTACCTAGCACGCCGAAATCGCCACGCGCCGAGACGCCCGCTGCACCTAGTCCGCGAGAAACTCCCAGCACGCCGAATCTCCCAAATCCGCCAAGCACGCCCGACAAACCGGACAAGCACGATGGCGATGAGGGCAAGCATCAGAATCATCATGACCATCATCATGGCAGAGGCGACCATGGGTGGGGGGATCACAACCGCGGTGACCAAGACAGCGATGGCCATGACGGCGATCGTGGCGATCACGGCGGCGGGCACCACCATCGGTAGCACAGGAGGAGTTGCGAGCGATGGCTACAAAATCAACTAGATGTCGGCCGCTTTGTCTGCAGGCTCGTCGACGAAGTGTCCGGCTCGGCGCGAAATCTGGCTGTAAAACTCGTGCAACAGTCCTGTCGTCGCGACCTGCGCCTTGAGTTTTGCTGCGCCGACAAGTTTGCGGCTGGTCGTTGACCGTGTTCGCAGGGCAGCGACAAGCCGCCTGTGCATGGCCTGAAGTTCGACAAAATCAGCGGTTTTCGCCAGGCGCGCATCACCGACCACCGCGAAGAGCTCGGTTCGCCTGCTCTTACCCTTCAGCGTCAGCGCTCCCGCCTCGAGCAGAGCGCAATCGGGCAGCAAGCTTGCTGTCGGTTCGGATACCAGAATGTCAAAATTGATATCCTTGCAGGCGGATTCGATACGCGCGGCAATGTTCACTGCATCGCCGACTGCGGTGTAATTGAAGCGTGTCTCGGCACCCATATTGCCGACGCATGCAAGCCCCGTATGTATGCCGATCCCTATTCCGACGCGCCGGGCGTCTCCGAATCCGAATGCATCGCTGTCGTTGAGGCGGGCAAGCGTTTCCCGCATGCCCAGGGCTGCTTGCACGGCTTTGCCGGCGTGGTCGGAGACATCGACGGGAGCGTTCCAGAAGGCCATGATTGAGTCTCCGATGAATTTGTCGAGCGTCCCTTCATTGACGATGACATGGTGGCTCAGCGCATCGAGCAGCGTGTTCAGAAACGCGACGACGGCGCTCGGGGTCATCTCCTCGCTGATCTGGGTGAAGTTTCGCACATCGACGAACATGACGGTCAGCTCGCGCTCGTCTCCTCCAAGGCGCAGGGCATTGCGCGTATGCTCGATGCGATGGAGCAGCGATGGTGAGAGATAGTGGCCGAAAGCCCGCCGCACGTCGCGCCGCTCCCGATCGATCACGAGAAAGCGGAATGCCGTCGCGGCGAAATGCGTGATCGATCCGGCGACGATCGGTGCCAGTGGGTCGAAGAGAAGCCCCCCATAAAGGAAGGCGAGCCAGGAGGCGACAAGGGCAAAAGAGGTAATCAGCAGGCCGCACGCAAGTGCGACGGCCGGATTGACGAAGGTGGTGAGGATCACCAGAAGGCCGCCCAGCACGGCGATGGACAGGATTTCCAGCCCGTCTGCCCAATCCGGCCGGGAAAGGAAGCGGCCTGAAAGGATCTGCTCGACGATCTGCGCATGGATGGAGACACCCGGCACGTTTTCACCAAGGGCCGTTGTGCGGACATCCTGGAGTCCTGAAGCAGAGGTTCCGACGAAAACGATACTGCCTTCGATGGCGGCTCTGATATCGGCGGAGACGTCTTCGGTCGCAAGTACCTTGCTTGCCGAAATATACCGTTCCGTAGTGTCGGGGCTGACATAGAGCCAGAGCTCTCCTGCCGCCGTTACCGGTACCACGAAATTCCCGATCTTGACCCGGGTCAGTGTATTCGGCGTGTCAGGCGCTGCGTCGAGTACGTAGGTGGAGGCTCCCTGTGCGACACGGAGCGCTTCGAGCGCAAGATTGGGGTAAAGCTGCTTGCCGTCGCTGAGGAAAAGCGGAACCGCGCGCACCACTGCCGATGATGCACCCGGATTGAGGCTGATATGACCGAGGCCTGCGGCATTGGCTTCTAATTGCGGCTGCAGCGGCGTCGCGGCCTTGATTGCGGACGGCGCATCGAAGGGATTTTCGCCGGTATAGGCAAAGCCTGCCTTCACCGATGGCAGATAGTTTCCCTCGTTGGAGAGGCCGAAGCCCAGCACCACCGGCCTTCCCGATAGCGATCGGGAAAAAATCTCATCATTATCCGGTAGCTTACCCAGCAGTGAGGGATCGATGCCGGTGACATCGCGAACGACATTGCGCGGCGACAGGCGGTCGGGCTCGGCGAAGAGGATATCGAAAGCGATAGCGGAGGCGCCCATATCGGAAAGCCTGTCCACAAGGGCGGCAATCCGGTTTCTCGGCCAAGGCCATTGACCGAATTCGCGTAGCGACGCTTCGTCTATATCGATGACCCGGACAGGTTGGTTCTCGAAGGTCCGGGGCACCAGGCGCTGATACTGGTCAAATGTCAAATCGCGGGCGAGCCTTAGCAACGGAGGATCGCTTGCGCGCAGGATCGTCAATGCTGTGACGAAGGCCAGGCCGATAACGACGCCAATTTGCTGCGCACGCGTCACCATTATGGTGTCAGCCCCTTTGCCCTGCATCCCCGGCAATAAGTAACGATTCGAAGAAATACAAAAATCTATTGGTCTGCTGCTGCGCCAAGGAAGAATACGCTGCCTTGTTCCCAGGCACGATGCAATGATCAAAATATCGAAGAGATAGGGAACAGAATTTTTGCACGGCAATATCCGGTTCTGTCACAAATCCTATTCGCGGATAGAAAACGCCTTACGCTGGACGAATTTCAGGCGGCCATTGCCTCGAATTGCTCTTTGAGGGTTGGCGCTGGGTTGAAAGCGAAACGCCCTTGCCGCTTGCGCATCATCTGAACCATCTCGGGTACTGGCCAAGTTGTTCGACCTTGTCCTTGTCAACGCGGGCGAGGTCGAAACCCCGCCCGAGATTCTGCGTGCGAAGTCTCCTAGTGCCGTCCTTGCCGCGGCGTGTCCCAAGCTGCTGTTTCCATCCTTCCCGCTCAGATTGCGGCAGTGCGAGGGAATTGGCCATATTTCTGCTGCGCTGCGGCGACGAAATCGTCTTGACGGATTCGACTTCACAACCCTTAATAAACTGATCTGCTGGACCAACCAGTGGACCGGAGGGGAGCGATGGACGGAAGTCCGATCTTAAGCGAGGTACCGAATATCGCGCGGAGCCTCGCCCGCCGGACGGCGCGTGACGTCATCGCCGAGAAGCTGATGGTCCTGATCGCCACCAACATGTTGCGGCCGGGCGACGAGTTGCCGGGCGAGCGCGAATTGGCCAATGTTCTCCATGTCAGCCGCGAAACGGTGCGCGGCGCGATCCAGACGCTCGCCGGGCAGGGCATCATCGAGATTTCGCATGGCAGCCGCAGCCGCGTCTGCAAGGTCGATCTCAGCCACATCACGGTGACGATCGCTTCTCCTAACGCCATTGACAGCTACGATCTGGAATCGGTTCACGCAGCGCGTCTCCACATCGAACTCAAGGTCGTCGGCGATGCCGCCGAGCGGATCGATGAGGCGACGCTGGCAAAGTTGCAGGCGCTCTTGGAGGCGCAGCGTCTCGGCGGAGACGATGCGATGCGTTTCCTAATTTGCGACCGCGAGTTCCATGTTGCGATCTATCGCGCCTGTGGGAACCCGCTCCTCGCCGCTTTCGTCACCGATCTATACACCTACATGATGCATTACCGGCGCAACGCCATGTCCAAGCCGGGCGCCATCGAGGCGAGCTATAGCGATCATCTCTCCATCTTCGAGGCCCTCACGCAGCATGACCGGGAGGCCGTCGTCGCGGCGTTCGAGCATCATCTGACGCGCATTTATGAAACGACCAGGATTCTGCTGGCCACCGACAAGGCGGTTCGAGCCAGCGAGCATGAGGAGATCTGACTGATATGCATGTGATGGTTATCGGGGCGGCCGGCATGATCGGCCGCAAGCTGGTGGAAAAGATCGCTCTGGAAGCGGAAGTGCTCGGCCGCGAGATCGACAGGTTGACGCTCGTCGATGTCATTGCGCCGCCGGTGCCGGCCGCGCTTGCATCCATTTCCACCGCCCTGACGGTCGATCTCTCCGACGCCGGCAGTGCGACCAGGCTTTCCGGCATGCGGCCGGATATGATCTTCCATCTCGCGGCGATCGTCTCCGGCGAGGCCGAGGCGGATTTCGACAAGGGCTACAGCACCAATCTCGACGGCACGCGGTCGCTGTTCGAAGCCATCCGGCACGAGGGGCAGAAGGAACCTTACAGTCCCCGCGTCATCTTTGCCTCGTCCATCGCTGTTTTCGGGCAGCCCTTTCCGGACAAGATCGGCGACGATTTCTTCACGACGCCTCTGACGAGCTACGGTACGCAGAAGGCGATCTGCGAACTCCTGCTTTCCGATTATTCGAGGCGGGGGATCTTCGACGGCATCGGCATTCGCCTGCCGACGATCTGCATCCGGCCCGGCAAGCCCAACAAGGCAGCCTCGGGCTTTTTCTCGAACATCCTGCGCGAGCCTCTTGTCCATCAGGAAGCCGTGCTGCCGGTGGATGAGAATGTCCGACACTGGTTTGCCAGCCCCCGTTCCGCGGTCGGCTTTTTCATCCACGCCGCGCGGATCGACAGCAACAGGATCGGGCCGCGCCGAAATCTCACCATGCCCGGCCTGTCCGCGCTTGTCGGCGAGGAGATCGAGGCGCTGCGCCGCGTCGCGGGCGAAAAAGCGGTCAAACTCATCCGCCGCGAGAGCGATCCCGTCATCCGCTCAATCGTTTCGGGATGGGCAACGGATTTCGATGCGCAGCGCGCGACGGCGCTCGGTTTCAGGGCGGAAACCAATTTCGATGAGATCATCCGGATCCATATCGACGATGAGCTTGGAGGGAATATCTGAGATGCCGCAATCCGCAACCGCGCAAGGACCCCAGATCGCTCTTGTCACCGGCGGAGGCACCGGCATCGGCCGCAGCATCGCCAGGGCGCTGAGCGCCGAGGGCTATGCCGTTGTCATCACCGGCCGCCGCAGCGATGTGCTGGAAAAAGCCGCCAGTGAACTTGCTGCCGAGACCGGCGGTACGATACGGGCGATCGCTTGTGATATCGGCGCCGCCGAGCAGGTCGCTGACCTCTTCGGCAAGGTCAAAGCCGAGTTTGGCCGGCTCGATCTTCTCGTCAACAATGCCGGCAGCGGCGCTCCGGCAATCCCGCTGGAAGACATCACCTTCGAGCAGTGGAGCGGCGTGGTCGCGGCCAATCTTACCGGCGCCTTTCTTTGCACGCAGCAGGCATTCAGGCTGATGAAGTCGCAGGAGCCTCGCGGCGGCCGGATCATCAACAACGGGTCGATTTCGGCGACGACGCCGAGGCCGAATTCCGCCCCCTATACGGCGACCAAGCATGCGATCACCGGCCTTACGAAATCGACCGCGCTCGACGGACGGCCATACGATATCGCCTGCGGCCAGATCGATATCGGCAACGCCGCGACCGACATGACCGCGAGGATGAGTTCGGGCGTGCTGCAGGCGAACGGGGAAATCGCCAGCGAACCGACCATCTCCGCCGAACATGTTGCTCGCGCGGTCGTCTACATGGCAGGCCTGCCGCTGGAGGCAAATGTCCTGACCATGACGGTGATGGCGACGAAGATGCCGCTCGTCGGCAGGGGATAGAATGTGAAGTCGAATTGGCGTGCATTCTGGCGGTGAATATCCCGGAGGAGGGGGCGACCGGTAGATGAAGCCAAAAATGGGGACAAGTTCTGGGAGGGGCTTTTATGGCAGGTGTCGAGTTTGTCGATGTCAGGAAATCATTCGGGGCGTTCCCGGTCATCAAGGGCGTGAACATCGAGATCGCGGACGGAGAGTTCGTGATCCTCGTCGGGCCGTCCGGATGCGGAAAATCGACGCTTCTGAGAATGCTTGCCGGGCTTGAGAATATTTCCGCCGGCGAGATCCGTATCGGCAATCGTGCCGTCAACGCGATCCCGCCAGGAGACCGCGACATAGCGATGGTGTTTCAGAACTATGCGCTCTATCCGCATATGTCGGTGGCGCAGAACATGGCTTTCTCGCTGATGCTCAAACGCTCGCCGAAAGCCGACATGGATCAGCGCGTCAACAAGGCCGCGGAAATCCTGGGTCTTACCAAGCTTCTCGACCGCTATCCGCGCCAACTCTCGGGTGGCCAGCGCCAGCGTGTCGCTATGGGCCGGGCAATCGTGCGCGATCCGCAGGTCTTCCTCTTCGACGAACCGCTTTCCAACCTTGATGCCAAGCTTCGGGTCGCCATGCGCGCGGAGATCAAGGAGCTTCACCAGCGTCTCGGCACCACGACCGTCTACGTCACGCATGATCAGATCGAGGCGATGACGATGGCCGACAAGATCGTCGTCATGCATGATGGTGTCGTGGAGCAGGTGGGAAAGCCGCTCGACCTCTACGATACGCCCGCCAATCTCTTCGTCGCCGGCTTTATCGGTTCGCCGGCGATGAACATGATCAAGGGCCGGCTCAATTCGGAGAATAGCAGCCAGTTCATCGCCTCGGACGGAACCGTCCTGCCGGTCGCGAACCCGCCTGCAAGCGCAAAGGGTCGCGATCTCGTCTATGGGTTGCGCCCGGAATATATTGCGCTCGACCCCAACGGCCTGCCGGCGGAGATCACCGTGATCGAACCGACCGGCTATGAGACGCAGATGATTGTCCGGTTTGGCGGCAGCGACGTCAACTGCATCTTCCGGGAGCGGATCGATGCCCGACCCGGCGATACGCTGCGCATCTCCATCGATGCGCCGCATGTCCATCTGTTCGATGCCGAAGGCGGGCAGAGATTAAGTATCTGATGCCGCTTCAACGGTGAGCGGGAGGAAGAGGAGTCTTTCTGCTCATCCGTCGATGCGGAGGCATCCGGCACGCTCGGATGCAATGGTCGTCGTTCACCAAGCGGGAAGGTGGGCGCCGGGGGATTTGCTCCCGTTTCAAAGGAGGAGAATATCATGACATTCAAGAGACGTGACTTTCTTGCCGCCTCGGCGGCAGCAGCCGGTATCGCCGGCCTTTCGCCGCTCGGTATCCGCCCGGCTTTCGCCCAGGCCGAACCCAACTACACGCCCGAAAAAGGCGCCAGTCTCAGGCTTCTTCGTTGGACGCCCTTCGTCAAGGGGGACGAGGATGCCTGGATTGCAAATACCAAGAAGTTCACCGAGGCGACGGGCGTTGAGGTTCGTGTCGACAAGGAGAGCTGGGAGGATATTCGACCGAAGGCGGCCGTCGCCGCCAATGTCGGTTCCGGCCCGGACATGGTGATGTGCTGGTTCGACGATGCCCACCAGTATCCCGACAAGCTGGTCGATCTGACGGAACTGGCCAACTATCTCGGCAATAAATATGGCGGCTGGTATGACGGCCTGCGCGGCTATGCAACCCGCGGCGACAAGTTTATCGCCATGCCGCTGACCGCGATCGGCAATGCCGTCGTCTATCGCGATAGTCATGTGAAGGCTGCGGGCTTCAGCGAATTCCCCAAGGACACCGCGGGCTTCCTTGAGCTTTGCAAGGCAATGAAGGCCAAGGGCACGCCTGCCGGCTTCCCGCACGGCAAGGCTGTCGGCGACGGCAACAACTACGCCCATTGGCTGCTTTGGAGCCATGGCGGCAAGATGGTGGACGAAAGCGGCAAGGTGACGATCAACAGTCCCGAGACGCTGGAGGCCATCCATTATGCGAAGGAGCTTTATGCCACCTTCATCCCCGGCACGGAAAGCTGGCAGGACATCAACAACAACCGGGCCTTTCTTGCCGGACAGGTATCGCTGATCGCCAACGGTGTGTCGGTTTATTATGCGGCCAAGAAAGATCCGAAACTTGCCGAGATCGCGGCAGACATCCGCAGCACAAACTTCCCGATCGGCCCCATCGGCAAGAGCGTCGAGCTGCACCAGACGAGCTCGCTGCTTCTCTTCAGCCATACCAAATATCCGGAAGCCGCCAAAGCCTATATCAAGTTCATGATGGAAGGCGACCAGATGAACGCCTGGATACAGGGATCGAGCGCCTATTGCTGCCAACCCCTGAAGGCCTTTGCCAACAACCCTGTCTGGACCGCCGACCCGGTGCATGCGCCCTATGCCCGCGCTTCGGAAACGCTGCGTCCGAACGGCTATGCCGGTCCCCTGGGCTATGCGTCTGCAGGCGTGATGGCCGATTACGTGCTTGTCGACATGTTCGCCGCCGCCGTGACCGGCCAGCTGACGCCGGAGGATGCGATGAAGGAAGCCGAGCGCCGGGCGAACCGTTACTACAAGGTTTGATCCCGCGCGAAGATCTGCAGCATGCCGGCGACGGCATGCTGCGACCGCCCATCAGGAGGTAATACCATGTCGACCGTGACATCCGGGGATACGACGCGCAGTCCGATCAGATCGCTCATGCGAAACAATAATATGCTCGGCTTCCTCTTCATGTTGCCGGCCGCCATCTTTCTCGTTTGTTTTCTCACCTATCCGCTCGGGCTTGGGGTCTGGCTCGGTTTCACCGACACGCGGATCGGGCGCACGGGCAATTTCGTCGGATTGGAGAATTATGAATTCCTGGCTCAGGACTCCGTCTTCTGGCTGTCGGTCTTCAATACGCTACTCTACACCTTCGTGGCCTCCATCCTGAAATTCGTGCTCGGCCTTTGGCTGGCTCTGCTTCTCAATCAGCATCTGCCGTTCAAGTCGTTCTTCCGGGCGATCGTCCTTCTGCCCTGGGTCGTCCCGACGGTGCTGTCGGGGTTGGCATTCTGGTGGATCTACGATGCCCAGTTTTCCATTCTCTCATGGTCTTTGATGAAGATGGGCCTGATCGATAGCCCGATCAATTTCCTCGGCAATCCGATCAATGCGCGCATCTCGGTCATCGTCGCCAATGTCTGGCGCGGCATTCCCTTCGTGGCGATTTCGCTGCTTGCCGGTCTGCAGACCATTCCTGCTTCGCTTCAGGAAGCGGCATCTCTGGATGGCGCTACAAGCTGGCAGCGCTTCCGTCATGTGACGCTGCCGATGCTGACGCCGATCATCGCCGTGGTGATGACGTTCTCCGTGCTGTTCACCTTTACGGATTTCCAGCTCATCTATGTTCTGACCAAGGGTGGACCGGTCAACGCGACGCATCTGATGGCGACGCTTTCCTTCCAGCGCGGCATTCCCGGCGGTCAGCTCGGCGAGGGTGCGGCGATCGCCGTCGCAATGATCCCCTTCCTGCTTGCCGCCATCATGTTCAGCTTCTTCGGTCTGCAGCGCCGCAAATGGCAGCAGGGCGGACAGGACTGAGTTCGGGAGAACGCCATGAACACCAAACCCAACACCGCCACTCCGGTCCTGACCGACAATGTCGAAGGCATGAGCTATCTCAACCGACTGCCTCGACGCATCGTCGTGCTCTATCTGCCGATGGCGGTCTTCGTCTTCGTGCTGCTGTTTCCCTTCTATTGGATGGCCATAACGGCGATCAAGCCGAACGCGCAGTTGACCGATTACGACAATTACAGCCCCTTCTGGGTCGTCGAGCCGACGCTCGATCACATCAAATACCTGTTCTTCGAGACCTCCTATCCAGGCTGGCTCTGGAACACGATCCTGGTGGCGGTCGGATCGACGGCGCTGTCGCTGATCGCCTCCGTCTTCGGCGCCTATGCCATCGAGCGCATACGCTTTACCGGCTCGCGTTCGATCGGGCTGCTGATCTTCCTGGCCTACCTCGTTCCGCCGTCGATCCTCTTCATTCCCCTGGCCTTCATCGTCTTCAAGCTGGGGATCTACGATTCCAGACTGGCTCTGATCTTTACCTATCCGACCTTCCTCATCCCGTTCTGCACCTGGCTGTTGATGGGCTATTTCAGATCGATACCCTTCGAGCTGGAAGAAAGCGCGCTGGTCGATGGCGCCAGCCGGTGGCAGATCCTTATGAAGATCATCCTGCCGCTTGCCGTGCCAGGGCTCATATCGGCGGGCATCTTCGCCTTCACGCTTTCCTGGAACGAGTTCATTTATGCGCTCACCTTCATCCAATCCTCGGAGAACAAGACCATTCCGGTTGGCGTTCTGACGGAATTGGTGCGCGGCGACGTGTTCGAATGGGGCTCGCTGATGGCCGGTGCCCTATTCGGCTCATTGCCGGTCGTCATTCTCTACTCCTTCTTCGTCGACTACTACGTTTCGTCGATGACAGGTGCGGTGAAGGAATGAGGAAGGCCGACAGGGGCGAAGGTGCAGGTTTTGCTCCCAAGCCCTGGATCTAAGCGTCTGTGATCGTTTAATATGCAGGCCCATCACCCGTCGGCGGCGGTAAGTTGCCGGCGGGTTGTCTCTGTTTGGATTGCACACTGATTTCGCCGGAAAATCGTCCGCAGGCATCGCAAGGAGAGGGGACATTCCTGCGGTTCACAGTTGGTGGCGTTTGGCTTGACGGTGGTCTGGGAGCATTCAATAGAACTTGTCTTCTTCAGTCATAGTTTTGCAAGCATAGTAGCAAAGTATGATGTAATATATAATTTACATAATATTATGATATCCGGTATTTCTCCGCGATTATTCTCGGGATTACTGATGATGTTTACGCAATGTAAACCATATTGTCGCAGCAATGTAGCATCAGGTGGAGACCGGGGTGTGGGCGGATGATTGAGCGCCCGGAAATTTCGGGATGATTGAGGGTCGGTAATATCAGGCCCTCATCCGGTGCAACGTTCCCTTGCCCTGTTTGCCGCTGAAGCTTGGCGTCAGCAGCAAAAATTCAAAATCTCGGGTGGGGAACCTTCATGGCAAGTCTGAAAGCATTCGGCATCGTTACGCGCTTGGCGGCAGGATTTGGCTTCCTGCTCATTCTGATGATCGGTCTGACATTTTACTCAACCGGTCAGGTCGGGAAGATCGATCACAATCTCGGATTGATCAATGACATCAACAGCGTAAAGCAGCGCTACGCGATCAATTACCGAGGCAGCGTTCACGATAGGGCAATTGCGATCCGGGACGTAACGCTCGTGACATCTGCGGATGAACGGCAAACTGCTGTGAAGGTTATCGAGAAGCTCGCCTCGACCTATTCCGAAAATGAAAAGAAGATGGCGGAGATGATCGCTTCGCCGGCCGGTGCGACAGCGGAGGAGAAGGCGATTCTCGACGAAATCGCCGGAGTTCAGGCCAAGACCAATCCGTTGGTTGCCGAGATCATCGGGCTTCAGGAAAAAGGCGATGGAGACGCAGCCCGCAAGATCCTTCTGGAACAGGCCAGACCTCAATTTGTCGCCTGGCTGAAAGCGATCAACAAGTTCATCGACTATCAGGAAGCCCTGAACAAATCGATCGGAAGCGAGGTTCAAAGCGCTGCCGGCGGCTTCCATTCGCTCGCTTTGACTGCGCTCGGTATTGCTATTCTCCTGGCATTTGTGGCCGCCGCATTTACGGCGCGCTCCATTACCGGGCCGCTGGACAAACTCCAGAATTCGCTGCGGTCGATGGCGGAAGGCAACATGGAAGGCGACCGCAAGCTGGAAAAGCGTGGCGATGAAATCGGCATGCTGGCCCGCGCCGTCGCTGCACTTCGGGATGCAATCTCGGCCAAGGCCGAGCGAGACGCGGATACAGAGGCGACGCGGGCCATTGGCGAACGCAAGAGGCTCGAAGCTGAGGCTGCGGAACGCAATGCCTTGTCGGAACAAACCAATGCCGCTGTGAACCAGCTGGCCGATGGCCTTCAAGGGTTGGCAGACGGCGACCTGACACGTCAGATTACGAGCCCGTTCATTCCATCGCTCGACCAGCTGCGCGTCGATTTCAATCAGGCGGTGGAGAGACTGCGACTGGCGATGCAAAAGGTCGCCGCGAATGCGAGCGCCATCGCATCGGGTGCGCAGGAAATTCGCTCCGCCTCCGACGATCTTGCGAAGAGGACGGAACAACAGGCCGCCTCGGTGGAGGAAACCGCCGCAGCGCTGGAAGAGATCACGATCACCGTGTCGGGGTCGAGCAATCGCGCGCAGGAAGCCGGTCATCTCGTGCGCAAGACAAAGGAAAGCGCCGAGCACTCCGGCCGCGTTGTTCGTAGCGCCGTCGAAGCCATGGGCAAGATCGAAACGTCCGCGATCGAAATTGGAAACATCATTGGCGTCATTGACGAGATCGCCTTCCAGACCAATCTCCTTGCGTTGAATGCAGGGGTTGAGGCAGCGCGCGCTGGTGAAGCGGGAAAAGGCTTTGCCGTCGTTGCGCAGGAAGTGCGCGAGCTTGCCCAGCGCTCGGCAAAGGCCGCGAAAGAGATCAAGGACCTGATCAACACGTCAAACGATCATGTTCGAAACGGTGTCTCCCTGGTTGGTGAAACCGGAAAGGCGCTGGAAGAGATTGTCGTCCAGGTTCAACAGGTTGACGGCAATGTCGGGGCTATCGTGGAGGCTTCGCGGGAACAAGCAACGGGTCTCAAGGAAATCAACACCTCCGTCAATACGATGGATCAGGGTACGCAGCAGAACGCTGCAATGGTCGAGCAGGCCACGGCCGCGGCCCATAACTTGGCGTCCGAGGCAGAAGCCTTGTTCCAACTGTTGTCGGAGTTCAGAATAAGCGGTCAAAGTATCTCCAATCGCGGCAAACCCGCTGCTATTGCTGCTGCGGGTACGACATCGAAGCCCATCACGTCGCCGGCACGCCGCCTCACCGCGAAGCTGGCTACCGCTTTTCAGGGAAATGCGGCTAGCTCGGACGGAAGCTGGGAGGAATTTTGATAACCTCCATCCTTTCGGCAAAGCAGTAATTTCGCAGTTGTTGAGGTCTTGCCGCAAGCCCGGCACCCGTCATGGTGCTTCGGTCTTCGCGGCGGTTTCCGCCACCTGCGCGCGCCACTGCCTGACCAGTTCCCGCCGCTGCCCCGGATAGCGATCGGCCAGGAGTTCAGCCCTTTGGATCCGGTCGGCGCGAAATATCCGGAAGTCTCCTCGCAGTTCGCACCAACCGGCAATGATCCGCCTGGAATCGAAGAATGCGACAGCGATCGGCCAGATGACACGCTCGCTGTCGGCATCCTTGGCATCCCGATAGACGATGCGGAGCTTCATCTGCTGCTGCATGGCCTGACGCAGAATCTTGAGATCGATCGCGGGTGCGGCAAGCGATGGGCGTGAGATATGGAAGTCGTTGTCGTTCAGTTTGCGCCGGAGTTCTAAGGGAAGTACGGCTTCGATTTTGGAGAGGGCGTCCTGCGCTGCGGAGTGCAGTTCCTCGTCGGCTTGCCGGCTGACCCACTGCACGCCGAGCGCAATTGCCTTGATCTCCTCTTGCGAGAACATCAGCGGCGGCAGCATGAAACCCGGTCTCAACACATAGCCAAAACCGGGCTCGCCTTCGATCTCCGCGCCTATGGACTGCAGGAGTATGATATCCCGGTAGATCGTTCGCAACGACACGCCCGTCTCCTGGGCGAGATAGTTCCCGGTCACTGCTTGCCGATGGCGGCGCAGAATCTGAAGAATTTCGAACAATCTCTGGCTTTGGGACATTGTGGCATCCTCGCACAGATCGTACCGAAATCCACCGACCTGCAGATTGGGTGTGATCGGACCTAATCCATACGGACCAAAACCTTTCCGGTGACTTTATAACCGCTTTCGAGGGCCGTCAGCACGCGGATTGCGTCGATCAGCGGCACGATTTCTCCGATTGGAAGTTGCAGCTTACGCTTGGCGGCCGCCTGAGCAAGGCCATCCAGGATATCGGCCCTTGCCGAGCAAACGATTGGCTTGAGTTTTCGATTGAAGATGGCGCGAATGAACTTGCCGGGCGTGGGGTCGATGTCGAGGAATACACCCCCCTGGCGTAGGAGGCCTAATCCGGTCGCCACCTTCATGGTGCCGGCGGTGTCGTAGACGACATCGAAGCGGTCGCGGATCTTCGATAGATCGGTCGTCCGATAGTCGAACAGCGGCTCTACCCCCAATTCGCGGGCACGCGACATGGCGGCTGCGCTACAGCTACCCGCGACCGTCGCTCCCAGCATCAACGCGAGCTGGACAGCCGCCTCGCCAACAGCACCAGTGCAGCCATTGATGAACACACAGTTGCCGGCCATCACCTTCGCTTTGTCGACAATACCGTTCCACGCGGTCACACCCGGCGTTCCCAGGCATGCAGCCTCCTCGAACCATATAGCCTCCGGTTTATGGGCAAGGAAGGTTTCGGGAGCGATCACGGCTTCGCCAAGTGCTCCGCCATCCTTAATGTGAGCGGAGCCGAACACCGCATCGCCACGCTTGAAGCGGGTCACGCCGGGGCCGACCGAGATCACGGTTCCGGAAAAATCGCTGCCCATGGCGCGGGGGAACTTTTTCCCCGTCACCATTTTCAGGTAACCGTTGCGTACCTTCCAGTCTATCGGGTTGATGGCGGCGAAGTTGACCTTCACCGCAACCTCCTGGTTACCCAGGACGCGAAGCTCGAAATCTGCGAACTTCATCACTTCCGGACCACCATATTGGTCATATTGGATCTGCTTCATAGTCGGCATTTCTCTTGAGGGTTGCTTCAACGACTTCGGCTAGCGGCGTGCTCAGTCGTCCGAGACGGCGCGGCAAATCGGCACTTTCAGTATGCCGTTCACCATGCCGGATACAGAGTTCGTGGCTGGCGGTGCCGATTGCAAACAGCGGCAACGATGTCGTTGGTTGTTACGCCGCGGCGCACTAGAGTTTCAATCACGAGCCGCCCATGGCGGCCCGTCGTTACAATGTGATCATCCTGGGATGCGCTTGGACGGCGGCGGCCTAGGGCTGCTTGATTGTCGCCATATAGGCGGCGTAGGGCGTCGGATCGTAGATCACTTGGGAGGATGCAATCTTGCCATCCTTGATCTTGATCAACTCGGCGACAATTGAATGCGGGACGGGATGAGTTTCAACCTGATAGACAATAGCGGCCTGCTCATCGTCGCCATATACGGCCAGGACGTCCATCTTCTTGAGCATGCGGGCAAAGCCGTCCTGGAAGCCACGAAATGCCTGCATACCGGTGATCGTCCCGATCGGAGAGATGCAGACGACATCTTCAGCCGAGATCTTGACAATGGCGTCGACGTCCTTGTTTGCCATTGCTTCGATGTAGGTGCGAGCGATCTTCGCGGCGGCTCCGTTGTGTTCAGCCATGATTGTATCCTTTCGTAGTGATGTGTGGCTGAAACAGTTCTAGGCTGGGCCAGTGACATCTAATGTCAGTAGGATACGGTTTCTGATTGTGTATATTTGAGTTATACAACTTTTAGATGATTTCGCTTGCCGGATAGCTGCCCGCCGCAGGTGAGCTAGCCGGCGCCGGCATTTCCGTCGTTCAGCGACGGCGGTCCTCTGTCGTCTCTAGCGGCATAGGAGGAGTCTTTCTCCCGTAACCTTGCAATTTTCGCCGATACAACCTCGGCGACAAACTCCGTCGCCGTAGGCACACATAAGTCTACGATCGAAAAATTGTATTTTATAAATATTGCGAATGTGTACAAAGAAAATACAATTTTGTTGACTCACCCCTGAGTGCATGCAAACTTTCGGACATCGGCCGCCAAACTCGCCTCAGAGCGGCCCTGAATTGTCCGGAGGTTCTCGATGAAAAGCAGCAAGAGCAGTCTGTACGACGA
This sequence comes from Rhizobium sp. AP16, assembly GCF_000281735.1. Lineage (NCBI taxonomy): Bacteria > Pseudomonadati > Pseudomonadota > Alphaproteobacteria > Hyphomicrobiales > Rhizobiaceae > Rhizobium > Rhizobium sp. AP16. Next base: position 50,672 of record NZ_AJVM01000074.1, read on the forward strand.
CCTGAAGCGTCAGATTCTGACCATGGAACTTGATCCGGACGAGGACCTGGACGAGGCAAGTCTGAGTGAGCGCTATGGGCTTTCGCGCACGCCGGTGCGGGAGATTTTCCGCCGTCTTGCGGGCGAAGGATATGTCGATATCCGCGAGAACAAAGGTGCTCGGGTCATCCCGATGAACCACTCGACGCTCAGGAACTTCTTTCTCGTCGCTCCGATGATCTACGCGGCGATCGGCCGTCTGGCGGTCCAGAACTTCAAGCCCAAGCAGCTTTCCGATCTCAAGGATACCCAGGAGCGCTTTCGCGCGGCAAGCCAATCCACCGACCCGCTTGCCATGGTTCTGGAGAACAATCGCTTTCACGAGATCATGGGCGAGATGTCAGGCAATGTTTACCTGCAGCCCAGTCTCGGACGGCTTCTCATCGATCACGCCCGCATCGGCCATACGTTCTTCCGGCCACGCAACGAAAACATGAATACGCGCTTGAGGCTGTCGGTCGAACATCACGACGGCTTCATTGCCGCGATCGCCGCCCACGATGAAGACGCCGTGGTCGATCTTGTTTTCGAGCATTGGGAACTCTCCCGCGAGAACATGGAGATGTTCATCGCACCTGAAGGATTGAAGGCGGACGCGCTCGTCGGGGCCGTCTCCGCATCGTTGGAGAAACAATCGTGAAATTTGAAGGCATCTATCCGCCAGCGGTTACGCCCTATGCGGCCGACGGCACTATCGACAGGCAGGCATTTGCCGATGTCCTGGAGTCCCTCGCCGAGGCCAAGGTTCATGGCATCATCGTCGGCGGTTCTACCGGCGAGTATTATGCTCAAACCGCGCAGGAGCGTTTCGATCTCGCAGCCTATGCGAAGGATGTCCTTGGAAGCCGGATGCCGCTGATTATCGGCACGGGTGCGACGCGCACCGAGGACTCCGTCGCGTACGCCAAGGCAGCCAGGGAAATCGGCGCAGACGCAATTCTCGTCTCCTCGCCGCCCTATGCCATGCCGACCGATCGGGAAAATGCCGTCCACGCGCTTGCGATCGATCGGGCCGCCAACCTGCCGATCATGCTCTACAACTATCCCGCCCGGATGGGCGTCTCCATGGGCGAGGAGTACTTCTCCCGCGTCGGCAAGTCGAAGAACGTCGTCGCCATCAAGGAAGCCTCCGGTGACATGGCGCGCGTCCATATGCTGGCGCGCGACTTTCCGCATATCGGCCTGTCCTGCGGCTGGGATGACCAAGCGCTCGAATTCTTCGCCTGGGGCGCCCAAAGCTGGGTCTGCGCCGGCTCGAACTTCCTGCCGCGGGAGCACGTCGCGCTCTATGAGGCATGCGTTCTCGAAAAGAATTTCGACAAGGGTCGCCGGATCATGTCCGCGATGCTTCCCTTCATGAACGCCCTCGATGGCGGCAAGTTCGTGCAGTCGATCAAGTTTGGCTGTGAGCTGAGCGGACTGAAGGTTGGTCCGGTCCGAGCGCCGCTTCGTCCCCTCAATTCCGAAGAGAAACGCGCGTTTCAAACCGTCGTCGCCAATCTCAAGCGCACGGTTGCGCAGATCACATCGGGAGCCAACCATGCATGACGTTCTGACCGCGGGTGAATATGCAGCAATAGCGCAGACGCTTGAGCTTCCCGGAAACGCCTTTATCAACGGCGCGTTTCGTCCGGCCGCATCCGGAAGAACCTACGAGACGATCAATCCTGCCACCGGCAAAGTCCTGACCTCCGTCGCTGCTTGCGATGCCGAAGATGTCGACTATGCCGTCAGCAAGGCCAAGGAAGCCTTCGATGACGGTCGCTGGCACCTGCGCTCGCCTGGAGAACGCAAGACGGTCCTTCTCAAATTCGCAAAGCTCCTGGAAGAAAACAGCCATGAGCTGGCGGTCCTGGAGAGCCTTGATAGCGGAAAGCCGATCCGCGAATGCCAGACGGTGGACGTACCGGATACGATCCACACGATTCGTTGGCATGCGGAACTGATCGACAAAATCTACGACAACACCGCTCCGGTCGGCGCAAACGCCTTGACGCTTGTCGTCCGCGAACCGATCGGCGTCGTCGGTTGTGTTCTGCCCTGGAACTTTCCTCTGCTGATGCTGGCCTGGAAGATCGGGCCTGCACTTGCCGCGGGATGCTCGGTGATCGTGAAGCCAGCCGAGCAGACCTCGCTGACGACCTTGCGTGTTGCCGAACTGGCCCATGAAGCCGGCGTTCCGGCGGGGGTTCTTAACATCGTCACCGGGACCGGCAAAGATGTCGGGGAGCCGATCGGCCTGCACAAGCATGTAGACATGGTCAGCTTCACCGGCTCGACGGTGACCGGAAGACGGTTCCTCCGCTACGCCGCCGACAGCAACCTGAAGCGCGTCGTCCTTGAATGCGGCGGCAAAAACCCTGCCGTCGTCATGGACGATTGCGAAGACATTGATCTCGTTGCCGAACAGGTCGTGGCCGGGGCCTTCTGGAACATGGGCGAGAACTGCTCGGCGACCTCAAGGCTCATCGTTCACGCGTCGATCAAGGACGAGTTGCTGACGCGTGTCGGCGCCTATCTGCGTGACTGGAAGATGGGAGATCCACTCGATCCGGAAAACCGCGTCGGCTCGCTGGTGAGCCCCGTGCATTTCGAGAAGGTGAAATCCTATCTCGATCACGCCGCCAAGGAGAAGCTCTCCGTGGTGTTTGGCGGCCAGACGGACAAGTCGATCTTCGTGGAGCCGACGGTGATCGATGGCGTCGATCGAAACAGTCGCCTGTTCCAGGAGGAGATCTTCGGGCCGATCCTGTCGGTCACCACCTTCACCACCCTGTCGGAAGCTATCGCATTGGCCAACGACACGCCCTACGGCCTGGCGGCGTCGGTTTATACCGGCAGCCTTCGCAATGCGATCAAGCTGTCCCGCGAAATCCGCGCGGGTGTGGTGACGGTGAATTGCTTTGGCGAAGGCGATGCGACCACGCCGTTCGGCGGTTTCAAGGAGTCCGGCTTTGGCGGCCGCGACAAGTCGATCCATGCACACGACCAGTACACCGAGCTGAAGACGATCTGGATCGACGTCTCGGATCGGTCGGTGGACGAGACGGTCAGATGACCACCAAGTCCGTCAAACGCCTGCCGGTGGAAAGCGGCATTTCGGGCTGGGAGGCGATCAGTCAGCGTTTGTTTCCGGTCCGGAGCCTGGGAGGCGACGTGACGGCGGACTGGCTGATCATCGGCGCGGGTTTTGCGGGCCTATCCGCGGCGCGTCGTCTGCTCGAACTTCGCTCGGACGACAGGATCGTCATCCTGGAGGCGAGCGAAGCGGGTAAGGGCACCGCGGGCCGAAATTCGGGCTTCATGATTGATGTTCCGCACAATCTCTCTTCCAGCGAATATTCGAGTGGCGGCACGGATGCCACTCGACTGGAGATGGCCCAAAACCGCTCTGCGATCGCCTTCGCCACACAGGCGGCTGACGAATACGGAATGTCGCGTGAGACTTTCGATCCCTCGGGCAAGATCAATGCTGCGGCGACGGCGCGGGGCATGAAGCTGAATCTAAGTTTCGGCCAGTCCCTGAAGGGTGCGGGCGAGAAGCACGCTTTCCTCAACGCGGCCGAGATGCGCGAAATCACCGGATCAGACTACTATCTCGGCGGGCTTTACACGCCGGGTGCGGTTCTGATCCAGCCGGCGGACTATATCCGCCAGTTTGCCGCCGGGCTTTTGAGCAAGGTGGAGATCCTCGAGCGTTCGCCCGTCACCTCGTTGAGGCGTGAGAATGGGACCTGGACGGCTGCATCCGCGCGCGGAACGGTCACTGCGCCCAAGGTGATACTGGGTGTGAACAGCCATATAGAAGATTTCGGCCATTTCCGCGGCCGCCTGATGCACATCTTCGCCTACGCCTCGATGACTGCGCCGTTTCCGGCGGAAGATTTCGGCCGCGATGTCTCGGGGCGCGACAGATGGGCGCTGCTTCCCGCTGACGCGATGGGGGCGACGGTTCGTAAGATCACCTCCGGCGGACAGTCGCGCATCGCGATCCGCACCAAATACACCTACGAGACGACCACCAGCGTAACGGATCGGCGCATGGCCAGGATGGCCGAAGAGCACAGGAGTTCGCTCGATGCGCGGTTTCCGGGTCTGAAGGGCATACCGTTTGCACATAGTTGGGCGGGGCGTCTCTGCCTTAGCCGGAACCACGTACCCGCCTTCGGCGAGATCGAGGAAGGGCTTTACTCCGCCTGCTGTGAAAACGGGCTCGGAACCGTGAAGAGCACCCTGGCTGGCATGATGGCGGCCGAACTGGCGACCGGGACCACGTCCCGGCATCTCGAACAGTACATGGATCACCCGCAGCCTGCGAGGCTACCGCCGGAGCCGTTCGCATGGCTCGGCATCAACTCGGTGATCCGATTGCAGGAATTGCGTGCTGGCCGCGAAGGATGACCTTTCAGCCGCGCAATGGCGAAGACCGAGCACGCTGCGGGTCTTCGATAAAAATGGGAACAAAAACTAGGAGAGAAACCGTGAAGACATTGTGGAAAGCATTATGCGCCGCTGCGATGGTCGGAATGACCATGCTGCCCGCTCGCGCTGAAGAAAAGACGATTACGATGGGGACCCTGTCGTGGGAAGACCTGACGCCGATCACCGGGATCACCAAGAAAGTGCTCGAGGACTCTGGTTACACCGTCAAGGTGACAGAATTCTCCGAATGGGGCATTGCCTATGCTGCGCTCAGCAAGGGCGACATTCAGGTCCTGGCCTCGCAAACCGATTATGTGGCCCAGGACTACTGGGACAAGAACAAGAACCGCCTTGAGAAGATTTCGCCTGTCTCGCACGGTCTCTATCAGGCACTCGTCGTTCCGAAGTACGTGCCGATCGACTCGGTAGAGCAACTCAACGAAAACGCCGACAAGTTCGGCGGCAAGATCATCGGCATCGAGCCGGGATCCGGCCTGATGCGCGATGCGGCGAACGCTGTCAAAGCTTATGACCTGAAGCTTCAGCTCGTCGAAGGCAGTACGGCGGCAATGACCGCAGCCCTGAAGTCGGCGATCGACCGCAAGGAATGGATCGTCACCACGATCTGGGAGCCGTCATGGATGGCCCAGAAATACGAGGTGAAGTTCCTCAAGGATCCGAAGGGCATCTTCCCGCCGCCGCAAAGCTACTACTGGATCGGCCACAAAGGCTTCTCGGCGGATTACCCGCATGCGCGCGAAGTGATGGCCAGCGTCTACATTCCGCTTGCAGACATCACCTCCATCAACGGTGAGGTCAAGGACGGCAAGACCATGGACCAGGCCGTGAAGGACTGGACGGACAGCCACGCGGATCTCCTGAAGCGTTGGGAGAACATCAAGAAGAACTAACCGACGGATTGATCGCCCGGTCCTTTTCCGGGCGGTCAATCCCAACATCAGTCGACAAGAGAAGCCAGCTTTGAACTGGTTCCAGGGGATCGAGATGAACAAATCGGATATCGGCAACAGCGACATTTTGATCGACTGCCAGTCGATCTGGAAGATCTTCGGCGACAAGGCCGGCGTGGCTGTAAAAGCCGTAGTGGAAAAAGGGTTGACCAAAAAGCAGGTCCTTCAGGACTACAACTGCGTGGTCGGCGTCTCCAATGCCAGCATTCAGGTCCGTCGCGGTGAGATCTTCTGCATCATGGGATTGTCCGGCAGCGGAAAATCCACGCTCATCCGGCTTCTCAACAGGCTGATTGCGCCGAGCCTTGGCAAGGTGATCGTAAAGGGGCATGACCTTGCCACGCTGAGTGCCGCGGACCTCCGCCAGACGAGAGCCCGCCACATCGGAATGGTCTTTCAAAGCGTTGCACTTCTGCCGTACCGAACGGTTCTCGAGAACGCCGCCTTTGGGCTGGAAGTTCAGGGGATCGGCAAATCGGAGCGAAACAAGATTGCGATCGAGGCACTTGAGAAAGTGGGCCTTGCCGACTGGCTGTCCCGTTACCCGGCAGAGCTGTCGGGCGGCATGCAGCAGCGCGTGGGCCTGGCTCGTGCAATTGCGGCAAATCCGGAAATCATTCTGATGGACGAGCCGTTCAGCGCGCTTGATCCGTTGATCCGACGCCAGCTTCAGGACGAGTTTCGGCAGCTTACGAAGGAGCTGGGAAAGTCGGCGGTTTTCATCACCCACGATCTGGACGAAGCGATCCGCATCGGAGACCGGATCGCGATCATGAAGGATGGTGTCATTATCCAGGTTGGTACGGCCGAGGAGATCGTGCTCAATCCCGCTGATGATTACGTGGCGGAATTCGTTGCCGGGATATCCCGTCTCCATCTCGTAAAGGCCCACTCGGTCATGAGTTCGGTCGCCGAGTATCAGCGGGTACATCTGAACTCCGACATCGCTACGCTGACGACCACGACGCCGGAAGCGGACATCGACGAGCTGATCAGCCTCACCATGCAATCCGATCGCGATGGCATCGCGGTGGTCGATAGCGGTTCTATCATCGGTGTCGTCACCACCCGAAGTCTCCTGCGAGGCGTCAAAGGCACGCAACCCGACGAACTTGGCGCGGCATAATCCGTATCTCTAGTTGGAGCGTTCCGAGATGGACAGTTCAAGTTTTGCAGATGCCTTCGACACGACGACGGACGCCGCACTCGAATGGGTCAGCGACAATGGCGGGTTTGTTTTCGACTTCTTTCGAACCGTCCTTGAAGGATTGTACGATGGTGTCCTCTTGGCGTTGCAATTTGCGCCCTTCTACGTCGTTGCGATCGTCATCGCTGCCCTGGGTTGGCGGTTGGTCAACGTATGGTTCGGCATATTCGCCGCCGTGGCCTTGGTGTTCTGCGCAGCGATCGGCCTCTGGCCCGAGACCATGAGCACGCTGGCCCTCGTCATTACCGCGACATTCCTGGCGTTGTTTGTTGCAATTCCCGCGGGTGTTATTGCAGGGTTTGTACCGGCGCTCGATCGGATACTCGAGCCGGTCCTCGATCTCATCCAGACCATGCCTCCCTATATCTATCTGCTTCCGGCAATTGCACTTCTCGGATACGGACCTGCAACTGCGCTGGTCGCCACCGTCATTGTTGCCATGCCGCCGGCATTCCGGCTGACCTCTCTCGGTATTCGGATGACGCCGCTGGAGTTCGTGGAACTGGGTCAGGCCAGCGGCATGACCGGCCTGCAAACCTTCTTCAAGATACGGCTGCCGTTTGCGATGCCGAGCATCATGGCGGGAATAAATCAGAGCCTGATGATGGCGTTCGGGATGGTGGTGATAGCGGGGATCGTCGGCTCCGGCGGGCTTGGCGAAACCATCTACGGTGCGATACGGACCCTCGACATTGCCAAATCCATCAACGCCGCGATTGCAATCGTTGTCCTGACGATGGTTCTCGATCGTCTGGCACAGGGCGCTGCGCGCGTCAGCTATGGAGGACGGACATGAATTCTTCAATTCTGGACTATTCGCCGGGAGTGCTGCTTGCGCCGGCGGTTGACTGGCTCAACACCAACTTCCACCCGCTATTCGCGACGATCAGCGCCGTGATCGAAGCCGTGTTGAATGCCATTGAAGCCGTGCTGCTGTCGCTGCCGCCTTACGCGGTGATCGCCTTGGTCGTCATGTTCGCCTTCTCAGTTGCCGGTTGGCGCGTTGCTCTTCTTGCAGCATTGGCCCTCGGCTTTTGTCTGACAGCCGATCTCTGGGTGCCGTCGATACAGACGATTTCGCTCGTTACCGTTGCCGTCCTTATCTCCGTTGCGATCGCGTTCCCGCTCGGGATTCTCGCATCACGAAACAGGAGCATTGAGGCAATCATCCGGCCCATTCTTGATATCATGCAGACCGTACCGCCTTGGGTCTATCTGATACCGGCGGTGATGATCTTCAGCCTCGGACGGGTACCCGCGATCATCGCAACGATCGTCTACGGTGTCCCGCCCATGCTGCGGCTGACGACGCTCGCGTTCCGTCAGGTGCCGAACGATCTGAAGGAGCTCGGCCAGGCAATCGGTGCGTCGCCGACCTCAGTCCTTCTCAAGATCGAGATCCCGTCCGCCAAGCCGACGCTCGTGGTCGGCCTCAACCAATGCATCTTGCTCTCCCTGGCCATGGTCGTCCTGGCCGGCCTCGTCGGAGCGGGTGGCCTTGGTGCGGAGGTAACCAGAGGCCTGACGCGCATGGAGATGGGGCTCGGGCTTCGCGCCGGGCTCTGCATCGTTGCGGTCGCTCTTTTGCTCGATAGGCTTTCGCGTGGTGCGCTTCAGCGAAAGCGCACGGCACCAACATTCTAGCATTTCCGGAGTTCACACATGCGCCGCAGTTTCTTTTGTATCGATTCACACACCTGCGGGAACCCGGTTCGCGTTGTCGCCGGTGGCGGACCGTTGCTACCCCATGTCTCGATGGCGGAGCGTCGCGAGATCTTCGTCCGGGACCACGATTGGGTTCGCAAGGCGCTGATGTTCGAGCCGCGAGGGCATGACATCATGTCGGGCGCGATCATCTATCCTTCCGTTCGGGAAGATTGCGATTTTGCCGCCTTGTTCATTGAGGTCAGCGGTTGCCTTCCGATGTGCGGGGCAGGGACGATAGGCCTTGCGACCGTGGCGATAGAGGAAGGCCTGATCACCCCGAGCGTGCCGGGCAGATTGTCGATCGAGACGCCAGCCGGGAAGGTCGACGTCGACTATCAGCTGAAGGACGGTTTCGTGGAGGCCGTCCGGCTCTTCAATGTCGCGAGCTATCTCCATAGCAGGGACATCGTTGTCGACGTCTCCGGTTTGGGTTCTCTATCCGTCGATATTGCCTATGGTGGGAACTTTTACGCCGTCATTGAGCCCCAGGAAAACTGGAGCGGGCTGGATGGCATGAGTGCCAGCGATATCGTTTCGCTCAGCCAGAGACTTCGTGACGCGCTCTCTGTGGTCTGCGATCCGGTCCACCCCGACGACGAGCGCATTCGGGGCGTGCACCACGCAATCTGGTGTGACGCTGCAGGCAGCGAAAACGCCGATGGCCGCGGTGCCGTTTTCTATGGAGACAAGGCGATTGATCGATCTCCCGGCGGCACCGGCACCTCGGCGCGCATGGCACAGCTTTATGGTCGCGGTCGTCTTGGAATTGGCGATTCATTTCGCAATGAAAGCCTGATCGGAACGGTGTTCGAAGGGCGCATCGAAGGTGCAGCCTTGGTCGGCGGTATCCCGGGCATCTTGCCGAGTATAGGCGGTTGGGCCAGGGTCATCGGCCACAATACAATCTTCGTCGATGAAAGTGACCCACTCGCCCACGGCTTCCAAATTCGGTAAATGACAAGGGGAGAAGGACGGAGCATGTCCCGCCGAGACGGCTAAGGCCGCATGTATTGAAAGCATTGGTGCTTTCGAAGGCGTGAAACACGAGGTTTTGAAATGAAGACGAGAGATCACGCGCAGTCTTCCGGCAACGCCGCGCAAAAGAAGCGGCTGAAGATCGGATTCGTGCTCGCGAGATCTTTCACCCTTTCCGCCTTTGCCCTGTTTGTCGATACATTGAGACTGGCAAGCGATCATCTGGATCGCTCCGGTCGTGTTCTTGCCGATTGGCACGTACTCGGCAGTACCCGGCACCTCATCACCGCGAGCTGCGGTGTGCAGGTGGCGCCGACCTCCGACTTTATCGATCCCAGCCAGTTCCATTACCTCGTCGTTGTCGGGGGACTGCTGAACCTGGAAAACCCGGTTGACCGCGAAACCGTCGAATTCCTGCGGCTGGCCGACACCAAGGGCGTTCCGCTCATCGGGCTCTGCACGGGCTCCTTCATCCTTGCGGAAGCAGGCTTGATGAAGCGGCATCAGACCTGCGTGAGCTGGCTGCATTATCAGGCTTTTCGCGAACGCTTTCCCGATCACGACGTTCGCTCGGATCGTATCTTCAACCTCGACCGGACGCGCGGCTCATGCGCCGGCGGCAGCAGTGCTGCCGACATGGCCGCGTCGCTCGTGCGGCGCTATATCAGTAGGGATGCGGAGCGAAACGCGCTGGAAGTGCTGCAAATCGAGAAGGCACGATCCCCCACGGATATCCAGCCCCGGCGTCCTCTCTATGAGGATTTCGAGGATACCCGCGTGAAGGCGGCGCTGATCACCATGGAGCAGCATCTCGATGGGGAGCTCTCGATCGAAAAACTCGCTGCATTGGTCGGGCTGTCCCGCCGGCAGCTCGAGCGGATTTTCCTGGAAAAGGCGGGCATCTCCCCTGCCAAGGCTTACAATCTCGTCAGGCTCGAGCGTGCCAGGACGCTTTTGACGCAAACCAAAAGCTCGGTGATCGAGGTCGCGCTGGACGTCGGCTTCGAAAGCGCTTCGCATTTTTCGCGGTGCTGCAAGCGTATGTATGGACGGACGCCAACACAGATTCGAGCAGCGGCGGCGCAGCCTTGAACGGGTGAGGAAGGCCGCGCTGGATAACGGCTCCGGTCTCAGCCGCGCAACAGCGGGAGCAGTTGATCGCCCTGCCGCTTGATTTCGGACAGATAAGGCGTGTCGGAAAGCACGAAATGCGTGATGCCCAGATCCTCGTATTTGCGCAGCGAGCGAGCGACGTCCTCGGCCGAACCCACCAGCCATGTGGTACCGGCACCGCCGCCGCCGAATTTGCCCGGCGCGGTATAGAGGTTGTCGTCGAGGACGTCACCGCGCTCGTGCAGATCGAGCAAACGTCGTTGGCCAACCGCGATGGACTGCCGATGGTCGTTCCAGCCGGCGCCCTTGCTCTTGGCCATCTCGGCGACCTTCGCCTCGGCATCGGCCCAGGCCTGCTCCGTGGTATCGCGGACCAGCGTGGTGATCCGCAACCCGAACTCCAGCGGAGGTAGGTCGCGATCCAGCGTCGTGCTCAGCGCCTTGAGCCGCTCGATCCGCTCGCGAACGCCGTCGAGAGGTTCACCCCAGAAGAGCTGGACATCGGCCTCGGTGGCAGAGACCTGTTCGGCCGCCTCCGAGGCGCCGCCGAAGTAGAGCTTGGGATGCCGGCGGCTTCCGCGAGCCTCGATGCGCGGCGCCACGGTGGACTCGGTGACCCGGAAATGCTCGCCCGTGGCGGTGACGTTTTCTTCGGTCCATAGCCTGCGAACCAGCCGCATGAACTCCCTGGTGCGGGCATAGCGGTGCGCCTGATCGCCCTCGCTGTCGCCATATGCGGCCAGGTTATCCAGACCCGACACGACGTTGACGCGCACCCGGCCACCGCTCAGCTGATCCAGCGTGGCCGCGGCGGACGCAAAATTCGCCGGCCGCCAATAGCCCGGGCGGATCGCGATGAGCGGTTCGAAGGTGGTGGTGCGCGCGGCGAGCGCAGCCGCCACGGTAAAGGTGTCGGGCCGGCCCCAGCCGGTGCCGATAAGCGCGCCTTTCCAGCCGTATTCCTCCAGCGCCTTTGCATGGGCGGTCAACGTCTCCAGGCTATTGTGGTTTTCAACAGCGGAATCGCCCCGGTGGCCGGCTTTCACGTCGTTCGGGATATACCAGAGAAATTCGGAATTGCTGCTCATGGGTTGGGCCTGCATTTCTAAAAGTTGGGTTTGCACGGGAAGGCGAGCCTATCATGCGAACAAGAGCTTCGACCCGAGAATGCACAGGTCAGGGCCGGTCGGGTTGTCTCGCATCATGAGTGGCGCCCGCTTCGCCGCGGCTATCCTCAGGCGGCGTTTGTCGTTCGATGTTCAGGTCGCTGGTGATCCAGTCGCCCGCGCACCTCGTTTCCGCGCTTCAGCAGATTGAGGATGGGGCAGAGCTTCTCCACGGTCGCATACAGTTTGGCGACGTCCTCGGAACTTGCGGGAGATACCAGCGTAACCAGGTAGCTGATATCCTGCGGATAGACGGGAATGTTTTCGTGTCCTTCTGCACCCGCGCGTGGATCGATGGTGGCGGAGACTTCCGCATGCAAGGATTCCAACGGCACACCCTGATCGGAGGCATGGATCAGATAGGTATGGGTCAGGCAGCTCGAAAGCGCGCCAAGAAGCAGTTCCGGGGATGATGGACCGAGATTGTAGCCGGCGAAATCGGGCGGGCTGTCGGAAATGACCTGAAAATCCCGGATCCGGATGCGCCGCACGCCGCTGCGGCCCTCGGCGCTCGCACTGGCTTTCAATGTGACCGCGCTGAGTTCACCCGATTTGACCTGCGCCCGCCGATCGAGCAACGCTTCGCGCTTCTGTCCGAGATATTCATTCAAGGTTGTCATCGCTGCTTTACCCCAAACTCGTCGGTTCGATCCGTCGCCGACAAAGGCTGAATGCACGACGGATGTGTGCCCAACTTATAGCCATGGGAGAGTATGGTAGTCTATAAAAGTTATAGACTTTCCGGTGGCTTCAGGCGAAGAAATTTGCTGATATGAGACGATCTGTAAAAAATTCAGGTCCGACGACACGGGAGGGGCTGCTAGCCCAACACATACGGACCTTCCATTGTCTTTATCATCTACAAAGGACCGACCGTGACGCTCTCCATCCTGACACCTGAACTGGCCGAACAATTCGCCGGCATTGCGCTTGGTCATGTCCGGCGCGAATATCCCAACAATCTCGATCATGCACTCGCGGGACCGCAGGACGCCCGCACGCCGCGCGATCTGCATCCGATCTTTTACGGCAGCTATGATTGGCATTCCTGCGTGCACAGCTATTGGCTGCTGGCGCGCCTGCTGCGTCGGTTTCCTGAACTTTCATTTGCCGCTCGCGTTCGCGGCCTGTTCGATGAACAATTCACTGCCGAGAAGGTTGCTGCGGAATGCGCCTATTTCGCAACACCAACGGCGCGTGGCTTCAAGCGGCCCTATGGCTGGGCATGGCTGCTGAAGTTGGCGACAGAGCTGGCGTTGCTGGATGATCCGCGCTGGTCGCGGGCACTTGCGCCGCTGGCTGAGGTCATCGCCCAGCGTTTCCGTGATTTCCTGCCGCTTTCGACCTATCCGATAAGGGTCGGCACCCATTTCAACACCGCTTTCGGGTTGAGGATGGCGGCGGATTATGCCGCTGTCACACAGGATGCCGCGTTGACAGGGCTCCTCCTTGATACCGCCAGGCGCTGGTATGGGGCGGACGCCGATTGCTCGGCCTGGGGCGAGCCGAGCGGCGACGAATTCCAGTCCTCCGCGCTGGTCGAGGCAGAGTGCATGCGCCGTCTGTTGCCCGGGGAAGACTTCTTGCCGTGGTTCGACCGTTTCCTGCCGGGGATTACGCAGCACGAGCCGTCGACCCTGTTCCGGCCAGCAACGGTCACGGATCGCACTGATGGTAAGATCGCCCATCTCGACGGGCTGAACCTCAGCCGGGCCTGGTGCTGGCGTTCTCTGGCCGCCGCTTTGCCCTCGGGCGATCCCCGCCGAGCCATCATGCTGGAGGCGGCCGACCATCACTTGGCTACGGGTCTCCCGCACATCGCTTCCGACTATATGGGTGAGCACTGGCTTGCCACTTTTGCCGTGCTCGCGCTCGAGAATGAGGTCTAGAGCCATTTGGTGGCGTGGCTACACAGGCGCGACAGAAAAGAAAGAAGGGCTCTCGGCATGAACCGGAGCCCTTTAAGTTTGAAGGTCAAACCTCCAGAGGGAACAGCCAACGCAGCGAGACCGGGAGGAGGGAAACGCCGATCGCGTTGACTGTGTTGATAATGCCTCCGCCGTGCTTCAAAGGCGACATATGGACTGACCTATTTTGCGCCTTGATTTGACATATATATCTAATATTTAGCGGAAACTTGAAAAATGCCGGCGTCGCGCCTGGAGCCTTTCGGCCGGAGGGTTCAGGTCGGCCGCTGCCGGCCGGTGGTGTGGCCACGCGATGGATATTCGCTTCGAGATAGCCGTTTGGCAGCGCTCCAATGAGGAGATATTGTCCCAACGAAGGGAGTGATTGGCAAAGCGTATCGCTGATTTCGATGACGCGCCCGAAACGCCCGATGACGACATCTTGCTCGTTCACGAAAAAAACTGGGCCTTACGTAAGCGTCACTATCTTGCCGCATTGACTTGGTTTTACCCTTGTCGCTGGCTGGTTTGATCTTGCTGCGCGCCTTGTCGTGCACCCCCGGTGAGGTTCATCCAGTCAGCATCGCCTGTTTGCCGCCTCCTTTAATCCGGCTGCAAACGCACGAGCCGCATGATTGCCCGTCTCTCCGGCTCCATTGGGAACATCCTTCACCATTTATGAGTTTGGCGGCTCTCGGCGCTCGCGATCCTTGGCATATGATGGGACTGCCAAATTTTACCAATCTCTTACATGCCGGGCCGAGAGGCAAAATAATCCCCCTTTATATACATTAAAACCATAGATTTCCTGTATTGCGCGGACCGCCCCGCCTAATTTCCCCATCTGCCCGTCCAGGTACTCAGCAGGGGAATTTCATGAGCCGCCAAATTCGTTTTAACGCCTTCGACATGAACTGCGTGGGTCACCAGTCGCCGGGCCTATGGGCACATCCTCGCGACAAGTCCTGGAAATACAAGGATCTGGACTACTGGCAGGATCTCGCCCGCACGCTGGAGCGCGGCATTTTCGATGGCGTCTTCATCGCGGACGTTATCGGCTACTATGATGTCTACAAGGGATCGAATTATCACGCCATCGAGCAGGCGGCACAGATTCCGGTCAACGATCCCCTGCAGCTTGCAGCTCCCATCGCGCTTGCGACGGAACATCTCGGCATCGGCATCACGGCTTCGACGTCCTTCGAGCATCCCTACACCTTTGCGCGGCGCCTTTCGACGGCGGACCACCATACGAAGGGTCGCGTCGGCTGGAACATCGTCACCTCCTATCTGGAGAGCGGCGCGAAGAATATCGGGCAGGGCGGGCTCCGCCGGCACGACAACCGCTACGAAGTCGCGGCCGAATATGTCGAGGTGCTCTACAAGCTCTTCGAGGGGAGTTGGGAAGAGGACGCCGTGCAGCGCGACCGCGACCGCCGTATCTTCACCGATCCGTCCAAGGTTCACGAGATCGGCCACAAGGGCAAATATTTCGAGGTCCCAGGCTATCATCTATCGGAACCCTCGCCGCAGCGCACGCCGGTGCTCTATCAGGCCGGTGCTTCAGGGCCAGGCAAGACATTTGCGGCGGGGCATGCCGAGTGCATCTTCGTCGCCGCGCCGACGAAATCCGTCCTCAAGCACTATGTCGCCGATATTCGCGCGCGCGTTGCCGCGGCCGGCCGCGATCCGAAGAAGGTGTTCATCTATACGCTCGTCACCATCATCACCGACGAGACGGAAGAGAAGGCGCAGAAGAAGTTCGAGGACTACAAGCGCTACGTCTCTTATGACGGCTCGCTGACCTTCATGTCCGGCTGGAGCGGTATCGACTTCGGGCAATATGCGCCGACCGACGTGGTGGAGCGGATCGAAACCAATGCGATCCATTCCTTCGTCGAGCATATTGCCGGCGGCGACAAGTCCTGGACCATCGATGAGCTCGCGCAGTTTGGCGGTATCGGCGGCATGGGACCTGTCTTCGTCGGCTCATCCCAACGTATCGCCGATATCCTGCAGGAATGGGTCGAAGAGACGGATGTCGATGGCTTCAACATCGCCTATGCGGTGACGCCCGACAGCTTCGAGGATGTTGTCGGCCATATCGTGCCGGAGTTGCAGAAGCGTGGCGTCTATCCGACCGCCTACAAGCCCGGAACCTTGCGTGAAAAACTCTTTGGCGACGGACCTTACCTGCCCGTCAACCACCCGGCGAACGGCTTCCGCGATATCGAGGCGGTGAAGCGGCGCGAGGCGGAAGTGGGCGATGTTTCCCAGCCGTTAAAATCGGTCGGTGCGTGATGACCGGCCTGCTCGAACTCCATGACGTGTCCCTGTCCTTCAAGGGTGTACGCGCGCTCAACGCGCTGAGCTTCAGTGTTGCAAAAGGAGAAATCTGCGCGCTGATCGGTCCCAACGGCGCGGGTAAAAGCTCCTTGCTCAACGTCATCAACGGCGTGTATCGGGCCGATTCCGGCGATGTTGTCTTCGATGGCGAGCGGTTCGAGGCCATTCATCCCTTCAAGGCTGCTCATCTCGGCATCGGCCGCACCTTTCAGCACAATGCACTGTTTCGCCGCCTGACGGTGAGGGAAAACGTGCTTGCGGGCATTTCTCGTCACGGCAAGGCGAGCTTCCTCGAAAACATCTTCCGCTTCGGCCGCGACGCCGAGGAGCGGCGCGATTTCGAGGCTCGGTCCAGCAGGATTATCTCCTTCCTTGGCCTCGAACCCTATGCCGACACGGTCGTTTCGACCTTGCCATACGGCGTTCAGAAGCGGGTCGATCTCGGACGGGCGCTCGCAGCTTCGCCGAAGCTCTTGCTCCTCGACGAACCCATGGCCGGCATGAACCAGGATGAGAAGCGGGACATGAGCCGGGTAATCGCCGAGGTCAATCGCGCTTTCGGCACCACCATCGTCCTGATCGAGCATGATGTCGGCATCGTGCTTGGTTTGGCCAGCCATGTCGTCGTGCTGGATTATGGCCGCAAGGTCGCGGATGGCGGACCGGACGAAATCCGCACCAATCCCGACGTCATCTCCGCCTATCTTGGCACGGTTCATTAAGGGGCGACGATGGGATATTTTCTCGAAACCCTGATCACCGGCCTCTTCGCGGGCCTGATGTACGGCCTAGTCGCCATCGGCTTCGTGCTGATCTACAAGGCCTCCGGCGTCTTCAACTTCGCGCAGGGCGCGATGGTGTTCCTCTCGGCACTGACATTCGTCACGCTGATCGAACGGGGCATTTCCTTCTGGGTCGCCTTTGCCATCACCTGTGGCGTGATGATCGCGACGGCTGTCGCGATCGAGGCGCTCGTTCTCAGACCCTTGCGCAACCGTGATCCGCTGACCCTGTTCATGGCGACGCTGGGTTTAGGCTTCGTCATCGAGGGCGCGACGCAGTTTTTCCTCGGCACGGACGTGCATATGCTCGATATCGGGATCGATGACATCGCCAGCGATTTCGGCGGCATATTGATCAGCCAGTTCGATATCGTCGCCTCGCTGATTGTGGTCGGGCTCGTTATTGTCCTTGCTATCGTCTTCAGCAAGACGCGCATGGGGATTTCCCTGCGCGCCGTTGCAGACGATACGCTCGCCGCCCAGTCCATCGGTATCCGCCTGCCGCAGATCTGGCGCATCGTCTGGAGTGTCGCAGGCATCGTGGCACTGGTTGCCGGGCTTTTGTGGGGCGCGCGGCAAGGCGTGCAGTATTCGCTGTCGCTGATCACGCTGAAGGCTCTGCCGGTGCTGATCATCGGCGGCTTCTCCTCCATTCCCGGCGCCATTGTCGGCGGTCTGATTGTCGGCGCGGCTGAATCCTTAGCCGACATCTATATCGGCCCGTTGGTTGGCGGCAGCGTTTCCACCTGGTTCGCCTACATCCTGGCAGTTGCCTTTCTCCTTGTCCGCCCCGCCGGTCTCTTCGGCGACCGCGCCATCGAAAGGGTCTGATCCATGAGCGTCTCCAACAACGTGCTCACAGAGGCCGCCGCCACATCGTCGAAGAGCAATCTGCGCATTCTGGCTGTTATCGCCGGATTACTGCTGCTCTTCGTCGCGGTGCCGCTTGGCGCCAGCGACTATTGGCTAAGCTCGATCATCATCCCGACGCTGGTGATGGGCCTCGCCGGGATCAGCCTCAACCTTCTGATGGGCTATGCCGGACTGGTTTCGTTGGGATCGGCGGCCTTCATGTCGATCGGAGCATTCACTGCCTATAATCTGATCCTGCGTGCGCCTTTCCTGCCGCTACCGGTGGTGCTTCTGGTCTCGGGCCTCGTCGCCGCTGCTGCCGGTGTCGTCTTCGGGCTTCCGGCGCTTCGGATCAAAGGCTTCTATCTCGGGGCCTCGACGCTTGGCGCCCAGTTCTTCTTCGAATGGGTCTTCAGCAATTTCACTTGGTTCTCCAATGATAGCCAGTCGCTGACGATCTCGGCGCCGCGTCTCGCCTTTCTTGGGCGTGATCTCCAGTCTCCCGCCGGCCGATACCTGCTGGCAATCTCGGTTGCCACGGCGCTGATCGGCCTTGCCTTCCTGATCGTGAAGAGCCGTCTCGGGCGCGAGTGGATGGCGATCCGTGATATGGACACCGCCGCCTCGGTGATCGGCATCCGCATCGCGCGCCGCAAGCTGCAGGCCTATGCGATCAGTTCGTTCTTTCTGGGCGTAACCGGCGTTCTCTGGGGCTTCGCCTATCTCGGCACCTCCGATGCCCACACCTTCAATCTCGACAAGTCGTTCCAGGTGCTCTTCATCGTGCTGATCGGCGGCACCGCAACGATCTTCGGCAATTTCCTCGGCGCGGCCTTCATCGTGCTGACGCCGATCCTGCTCGACCGCATCGTCCTTGCGGCCAACCTCTCATTCCTGGGCGACCAGGGCGCGCTGACCAATCTCCAGCGCGTCATCTTCGGCGTGATCATCATTCTGATCCTGATCAAGGAGCCGGACGGGCTGGCGGCGCTCATACGCCGGGCAACAGCCGCCATCGGCAAATGGAAGCGCGGGGCGACATAGACGTTCCTTTTCAAACAAGGACGAACCTCCGGTGTCGGGTTCTTCCTCCCAAACAGTCAGGCGCCGCCTTCTTTCATTGTACCAACGGGGTTTCCAATGTCATTTTTCAAGAAAGCATTCATGCTGGTCGGGGCGATCGCCATCGCAGCGTCTACGGCAGTTGCGCCATCCTACGCGGAAGAGGGAACGGGACAGCAGCTCTTTCCGCTGTTTTCCTATCGCACCGGGCCCTATGCCCCATCGGGCATTCCCCAATGGGCGGGATATCGCGATTATTTCAACTACATAAACGAGAAGGGCGGCGTCAACGGCGTCAAGATCTTCGTGCAGGAATGTGAGACGGCCTATACGCTGGAGCGGGCATTCGAATGCTATGAGCGCTACAAGAACGGCTACGCCGGCGCGCCGGTTGCTGCCCTCTTCACCACGTCGAGCGGCTTCGATGCCGCGATTTCCGACAAGGCGCGCATCGATCAGCTGCCGATCGTATCGGTCGCCGGCGGCCGCGGCGATGCCGTTGATGGGAGTGTCTTCCCCTACCAGTTTCCGCTTCTCTTCGATTACTGGACGGAAGCCTCGATTGTCATCGAGCATATCGCCAATCAGGTGGGTGGCTACGACAAGCTGAAGGGCCTGAAGATTGCCACGCTCTACCATGATTCCGGATATGGCCGTGAGACTATCCAGCCGATGGGAATCCTCGCCAAGAAGTATGGCTTCGAGGATATCCAGATCCCCGTACCGCATCCGGGCGAACAGCAGCAGGCACAGTGGCAGCAGATCAAGCGCGCCGGTGTCGACTGGGTATTCTTTCGCGCCTGGGGCGTGATGTCGCCGGTCGGCCTGAAGACGGCCGCTCGCGTCGGCTTCCCGGCAGACCGGATCATCGGTGATATCTGGACCGGTTCCGAGGAGGACGCGCGCCCGGCGGGTGCCGCGGCCAAGAATTACCTCGCCGTCTCCGTCTATCCGTCCGGCACCGATTTCAAGATCAGCCAGGAGCTGAAGAAGAACATCATCGACGCGGGCAAGGGTGATCTCAAGGATCCCACGAAGTTCGGCTCGGTTTACTACAATGCCGGCCTCGTACAGGCGATCATCTTCACCGAGGTCCTGCGCACCGGGCAGGCGAAGTTTGGTAACCGTCCGCTGACCAAAGAGGAAGGCCATTGGGCTGTCGAGCATCTCGACATCACGGCTGAACGGATCGAAGAACTCGGCGCAACCGGCTTGCTGAGCCCGCTGAAGGTGACGCCGCAGGATCATGAGGGCCAGCCGGCCGCCAAGATCGTGCAGTGGGATGGCACCAAATGGAATGCTGTCACCGGCTGGCTGAAGGGCGACAGGCCGCTCTTCAAGGATGCGATCTTCGCCAAGGCCGCCGCTTATGCCAGGGAAAAGAACTTGCCCCCGCGCGAGCCGGTGGCGAACTGACAGGCGGGTGAGCGGATGAGCGTTGTTGGCGCAACACAGGGCGGGCAGCTTGAGGTCCGCACCATCGAGGCTCTTTACGGCCAGGCGATCCTGGCCGTGAGGGACGTCTCGCTCAAGGTCGAGGCGGGGGCGATCGTAGCCCTCCTCGGGGCCAACGGCGCCGGAAAGACGACGACCCTAAAGGCCATATCGAACCTGCTTGGGCCGGAGCGCGGCCATGTCAGCCGAGGGTCGATCACCTGGGACGGAGAGGCGATCAATCGCCTTTCCGCCTCGCGGCTGGTGGCCAAGGGTGTTGTCCAGGTTCTCGAAGGCCGACACTGTTTTCCGCAGCTGACGGTCGAGGAAAATATCCTGTCCGGCGGCTTCCTGCGTCGCCCCAAGCGGCGCGACCTGCAGGCCGATCTGGAACAGATCTACAACTGGTTTCCACGGCTCAAGGAAAAACGCCGGACGAAAGCGGGGCTTACCTCCGGCGGTGAACAACAGATGGTCGCCATCGGCCGTGCGCTGATGACCAAACCGCGCCTCCTGCTTCTCGATGAGCCGTCGATGGGCCTTGCGCCGATCATCGTGCAGGAGATTTTCGAGATCATCCACACGCTCAACAAGCAGGGCGGTGTCAGCTTTCTGATTGCCGAGCAGAACGTCAACCTGGCGCTGCGCTATGCCGATTACGGCTACATTCTCGAAAACGGCCGCGTCGCCATTTCCGGGACGGCGGAGGAACTGCGGGCGCGCGACGACGTCCATGATTTCTATCTCGGCGGCAACAGCGCCGAAACACAGGACCAACAGGGATACCCACACTGATGACACAGATCGCACAAGGCTGGGGCGCCGGCCCGAGTGAGAGATACGAGACGATCGCGGCGCGGTTTCGTCCGATTTTTGACGATATCGCCAAGGATGCCAACCGCCGCGAACTGGAGCGCGATCTACCCTTCGGCGCCATTAAAAGGCTCAAGGAGGCCGGTTTCGGTGCCGTTCGTCTGCCGCGCGAGCATGGCGGGCAGGGCGCAACGCTGCCGGAATTCTTCAGTCTCCTGATCGAGCTTTCAGCGGCGGATTCCAACATCACCCAGGCGCTGCGCGCCCATTTCGGCTTCACCGAGGATATTCTCAATTCGAAGTCGGCCGAGCGGCAGAAGGTCTGGTTCGAGCGGATCGGCCGTGGCGAGATTGTCGGCAGTGCCTGGACGGAGATTGGCAACGGAGCTGGGCTCGACCGCTTCTCAACCCATGTTTCGGGCGACGACGGTTTCCTGGTTCTGAATGGCGCCAAATATTATACGACCGGTTCGCTCTACGCCGACTGGATCGATGTCGGCGCCTCCGATGCGAAAGGCGAGGGGATCGCGGTTGCCGTGCGCCGTCGTGCGGAAGGGGTCGATGTGGTCGACGATTGGGATGGATTTGGCCAGGTCCTGACGGCAAGCGGCACCACCACATTCACCAACGTCAAGGTGACCGAGAACGACATCGTGCTTGATGATAACAGGTTCAAATATGGTGCTGCCTTCTATCAGCTCGTCCATCTGGCGACCCTTGCGGGCATTGGCCGGGCAATCACCAATGATGTTACCAAGGCCGTTGCGGAGCGCACGCGGACTTATACCCATGCGGCAGGCCCCCGTTCCAGCCAGGACCCGCAGGTTCTGCAGGTCGTCGGGCGAATTCGTGGCGGTGCTTATAGTTCAAGTGCAATCGTGCTTCAGGCGGCAGCGTCGATCCAGCGGGCGTTCGACACCCGCTTCATCGACGATCCGGAGCTGGAGGAAAAGGCGAACGTGATTGCCGAACTGGAAACAGCGCAGGCCCAGACCGTCATTTCGGATCTGATCCTGCAGGCATCGACCATTCTTTTCGACGCATTGGGCGCCTCGGCGACCAAGAAGCCGAACGGGTTGGATCGCCATTGGCGCAATGCCCGTACGCTCTCTTCTCACAATCCGCGTATCTACAAGGACCGCATCATCGGAGATTTCGCCGTCAATGGAACGCCGCCCCCTTATCAGTGGCGGATTGGTACGCCGGCTTGAAGGTCGCATGCATCCAACGTCTGCCGGTATCCCGTCAGCACGGGACACCGGCATGTTCGACCACGGAAGGTCTATTGCTGCTCAGGGCGCGACGCGCACGATCAGCTTTCCGAAATTCCTTCCTTCCAGCAGACCGAAAAAAGCCTGCGGCGCGTTTTCAAGTCCGTCGACGATATCTTCCTTGTACTTGAGCCGGCCTTCGGCGATCCATGTTCCGGCTTCGCGATAGAAGTCGGGACGCTGGTCGGTGAACTCGCGTTGTATGAAGCCGCGTATCGTGAGGCTTTTGCGCAGGATTGCGCGCATCACGGCAGGGAGCTGATCCTGTCCGCTTGAGGCGGAAGGGCCTTCGTTGTAGTGCGCGATCAGTCCGCAGACCGGGACACGCGCGAAGTCGTTCAGCAATGGAAACACCGCGCTCCAGACATGGCCGCCGACATTCTCGAAATAGACATCGATTCCGTTCGGGCAAGCGGCCGCGAGCTGCGCGGGGAAATCGCTCGAATGATGATCTATCGCGGCATCAAACCCGAGCTCTTCGCGTATGTAGTCGCATTTCTCTGGCCCACCCGCGATCCCGACAGCGCGCGCACCAAAAATCTTCGCCATTTGGCCAACCGCAGAGCCAACCGCGCCGCTCGCTGCCGCGACCACGAGCGTTTCGCCGGCTTTGGGTTTGCCGATATTGCGAAGCCCGGCATAGGCGGTAAAGCCGGTCATTCCGAGAATACCGAGTGCCGTCGTGATCGGTGCTGCCTCCGGGTCGAGCTTGCGCAGGGCGGTGCCGTCGGAAATCGCATAGCTCTGCCAGCCGGAATGCGAGAGGACGATATCCCCGGGGTTGAACGCCGTGTTGCGGCTGCGTGCGATCCGCGCGACCGTGCCGCCTTCCATCACGCCGCCGATGTCGACCGGCTTGGCATAGGACTTGGCATCGTCCATGCGCCCGCGCATGTAGGGGTCAAGGGAAAGATAGAGGATCTGGAGAAGAACCTCGCCCTCGGCAAGATCCCGGACAGGCTCCCGCTCAAGCCTGAAGTTCGCCGCCGTCGGTGTTCCGGATGGGCGCGACGCAAGGACGATGCGGGTGGAGACGGGTTGGCTGGCCATGCGTATGTTTCCTCGTGTCGATTTTTGCTTTTAGGTATCAGGAATTTGTTTCAGATGGGGCAGCCCATGGGTTCCCAACGGCAGTTGATGGCATCTGCATCCCTCATTCCCATTTGACCTTGGCGCAGGGTCGCCAGTCCTTGTCGAGTATGATGCTGCCTTGAGATGGCTATCCGCAAAGCAATCTCCGGCATCTGCCGGTTTGCAGTTTATCTGTCTGAGTAATCCATAATTTATCTGGATTATGTAGGCAATAGCAATCGCTTAGGGATAGAGATGGCTTGCACGATGTTGTGAGTTCACGACCTGTTATCTTCGAAGGATCTTTTCCGGAGACTGGGGTCCTTATGGGGTCCGATGCTTCAGATGCTCTCAGGCGTGATGATCTCGAAGGGAACCACGCGCTGAAGGATGGTCGTGCTGCTGCGATTGTCCAAGCCGGCGAGCATCGTGGCGATCAGAGCGTCGGAGGTCTGCTCGAGTGGATGGCACAGAGCGGCGGTGATCAGGCCTTCGGTGAGCCCCTTTCGCGTTTCCGGGCCGATGTCGCGGCAGATGATGCGGACATTCCTGCTTTTCTCCTCAGGAGCTTCGCGAACCGCGCGCAGGACCCCGGATATGCCGCCGCCAATGATGAAAACGCCTCGGAGATCATCGAGCTCGGACAGGAGTTCGCTGACCATGCGATAGGCTTCCTGTGGTTCCTCGTGCGTGGGCCGGCTATCGTCGACCTGGAGATGCGGCGCGTGTTCGCGGATGTAGGATCGAAAGCTCGCGTCGGATATATCCTGGCACTGATAGCGATGGTTTCCGATGAACACTGCGAGGCGTCCCGCATCCGGCGTCATCTGCGCGAGAAGCCAGGCTGCCGTCCGCCCGAGTTTCCAGTTGTCCGTACCCACGAAGCCTGCGCGCGCCGAGGCGGACTGGTCGGTAATATAGGCAACGACGGGCTTGCCCCGGGATTTGAGCGACTGGATTGTCTGGCCGATCAGGGGGTGGTCTCCGGCCACGACGGCCGTCGCGTCGCAGCGCTTCCCGAGCGCTTCGAGCCGGTCGGCGATGTTCTGGGGCTCGAGCACGTCGACGAAGTCGATCACAGCCTCGATCTTTTCGTTATGTCGCCGCGCGGCGGCCTCCACGATCTTCGCGGCGAACAGCTGGTAGAGATCGCGGGTCGACTGCTGCAGCAGGAACCCGAAACGATAGCTCGGAATGGCCTCCTGTTTGCGACCCTCGATGACGCCAAGCCCATAGAAGCCAAGCTCCTCCGCAGCATTTTGGACCCTCTGGATCGTCTCCGCCCGCACCGATCCGGATCCTCCCATGATCCGGTTCACGGTGGAGATGCTGACGCCGGACAGTTCGGCCAGCATGGCGATGGTGGGACGCTTTTTCATGAGCTAAAATATCTCATTTCAAGTTGAAACGAAATGATACAAAAATATCATTTCAGCGCAAGATATATTCCACGCCGATACTGTGTCTGCTAGTTCTTTTTCGCGACGCCAAGGATGAAGGAGACATCCACGGTGAGATCGCTGGGAGGAAATTAGATGAAATTTTCACGACGCGCCCTGCATGGGCTGCTCACGAGTGCTGCACTCGCAATCGGCGTCGTCGCCGCGTCTTCAGCCATGGCGGCGAATATTGCCGTCATTGGCGGCAAGACCGACGATGAATTCTGGAGCCGCATCAAGAAGGGGATCGATGATGCCTCTCTCGTGGTGGGGAAGAACGGCGGATCCGTCACCTACCTTCAGCTTCAGACCTACGACAATCTCGGACCGGACGCGGCACAGCTCGTGCGGACGGCCATTAGCCAGGGCGTGAACGGTATCGCCGTTCCCGATTGGGTGCCGGAGGCCGAGGATGAAGCGATCAAGGCCGCCGTCGCCGCCGGCATCAAGGTCATTCTCATCAACGCCGGCAGCATCGACAAGGCACGCGAACTTGGTGCCATCAATTATGTCGGCTCGGACGAGTACACGGCCGGCAAGGCAGGCGGCGAATATTTCGCGTCCAAGGGAAGCAAGAACGTTCTGTGCGTCAATACCGTGCCTGGCGCCGCCAATCAGGAAGCCCGTTGCAAGGGTGTTATCGACGGCATCGTCGCCAAGGGCGGCAAGGGTAAGCAGCTGCCGCTTCCCGCAACGAGCTTCGGCGACCAGACCGCGATTGCCGAGGCGATCAAGGCGACGCTGCTTCAGGACGATACGATCGACGGCGTCATCAACATCAGCGCGACGGACGCGGATGCGGGCGCCAGCGGTATCAAGCAGGCCGGCAAGGTCGGCAAGGTGGCACACGGCACCTTCGACCTGAACGGCTCGGGCCTCGCCAGGATCAAGGACGGCTCGCAGACCTTCGCCATCGACCAGCAGCCCTACCTGCAGTCGCTGCTCGGCGTTACGCTGCTTGCGTCCCATATCGATTACGGCACGAACCTTCCGACCGCCCCGGTCCTGACCGGACCCGGGATCGTCGATGCTTCGAACATCGAAGCGACCCTGGCTGGCGTCGGCAAGGGCGTGCGCTGATCCTCAATCGATGACGTCCGGCCTGTGGGCTCTTCGCCGGCCGGACGCTTTCAGTCCAGCGATCGGATCCTTGATCCGGCGTTTGCGTAGTCACGCCCAAAACTGGGGTAACGTACATGAACAACCTATCATTTGGCAGCCTCCTGCGCCGACCGGAGGCAGGCGCCTTCCTTGGCCTCATCGGCGTCCTCGTGTTCTTCGTCGTCTTCGGCAGCACGAAATTCCTCGAGCCGGCAGGGGCGGCGAGCTGGCTCAACGTCGCCGCCAATCTTGGCATCGTCGCACTGCCGATCGGGCTGCTGATGATCGCCGGCGAACTCGACATTTCCATAGGTGCGATGATCCCAGCGGGATCCATGATCGTCGCCGTGCTGTCGGGGCATTATGGACTGCCGATCTGGGTCGGGATGCTCGGCTCTATCGCCTTCGGCATCGTCGTCGGGCTGGTCAACGGTCTGCTGGTCGTGCGAACGGCCGTTCCGTCGCTGATCGTGACGCTTGGCACGCTCTTTGCGGTTCAGGGCCTGATGCTCGGCTTTTCGGTACTCGTGACCGGAACAACCAGCGTGGCGCTGACGGCGGCTCCCTGGGCCAAATTCGTCTTCGGACAGTTCCTGGCCGGCTCCTTTCAGGTGATCATCCTGTGGTGGCTGGCGATCACCGCGCTCTTCGTCTTCTTCATGCACTATTCGCCCTATGGCAATTGGGTTTTCGCCATGGGAGGCGACAGGATCAGCGCGCGCAATGCCGGTATTCCGACAACCAAGCTGACCGTGATCCTCTTCGTTCTCTCAGCAACTGGTGCCTCGTTCGTCGGCATGTGTCAGGCCATCCTGTTCAATTCGGCCCAGGTGTCGGGCGGCATGACGTTCATCTTCAACGCAATCATCTCGGTCGTCGTCGGCGGTGTATTGCTGACGGGAGGTTTCGGGTCGGTGATCGGAATCTTCTTTGGAACCATCACCTTCGCCGTGGTCAACCAGGGCATCTATTTCACATCCTTCGACCGCAACTGGTCGAGCCTGATCATCGGCGTGATGCTTCTGGTCGCGGTTCTCATGAACAATACGTTCCGTCAGATGGCGCTTACCTACTCGCCGAAGAGAAAAAAGGGAGGGCTATGAGATGGCAACCCCGATCCTTGAGCTCGAAAACGTCAACAAGTCTTTCGGTCCGATCGATGTCCTCTACGATATCACATTGAGGGTTCACCCCGGCGAGGTGTTGTGTCTTCTCGGGGACAACGGCGCGGGCAAGTCCACGCTCATCAAGACCTTTGCCGGCGTCTACAAGCCGACAACGGGCACTGTGAAGTTCGACGGCCAGCCGATCACCTTCAGCAACCCGCGCGAGGCGGCGGATTTGGGGATCGCGACCGTCCACCAGTTCGGCGGCACCTTTCCTCTCATGAGCATCGGTCGCTCGTTCTTCGTGGGTCGTGAGCCGACGAAAGGCTTCGGGCCGTTCAAGGTCTATGACCGCAAGACTGCGAACGACGTTGCCGTGAAGGCCGTCCGGGAATTCGGCATCACCCGGATCGATGACGGTGACCGTCTCATCGGCGGTCTGTCCGGCGGCGAGCGGCAATCGCTGGCGATCGCGCGCGCCGTCCACTTCGGAGCTCGGGTCCTGATCCTCGATGAGCCAACCGCAGCTCTCGGCGTCAAGGAGGCGGCGCACGTTCTGCGCATCGTGCTCGAAGCGCGCCGTCGTGGCCTCGCGGTGATCTTCATCACCCACAACGTCATCCACGCCATGACGGTCGGCGATCATTTCGCGGTGCTGATCAAGGGCGCCAAGGCAGCGGATTTCCGTAAGGGCGAACGGACCCGCGAGGAGATTACCGATCTCATGGCCGGTGGCGAGGCGATGGCCGAGCTGGAGGCGGAGATCCAGGCCCATTCCGCCGGATAGCGGCTCTTTCAAGCGAGTGCCGCTGCGGATCGCGGCGGTACAGAACCAACGCCATCCGATGTCCGGATGGCCCAGCCAAACAACTCTCAGACGGGTGACCAGAAATGAAAATCGCAATCGACCCCTTCATGCATCGCCATCTCTCGCTCGATGCGCTGCCCTCAAAGGTGGCCGAGCTTGGATATGAATGGATGGAATTGAGCCCGCGAGGGGACTTCCTCGAGTGGTTCAAGGCGCCCCGCGTTTTTCCTGGCCGCATCAAGTCCTTCAAGAAGGCGCTCTCCGACGCAAATGTCGGAATTGCCTCGCTGCTTCCGATGTATCGCTGGGCATCGAACGACGAGACCGAAAGGCAGGCGGCGGTCAAGCATTGGAAGCGCGCGATCGAGATCTGCGTCGAACTGGGCGTCGACACCATGAACTCGGAGTTCGGTCGCGGACCCCATCCCGATAAGGGATCCTGCTATTGCTGCCACACGGGCTCGATGATCGAGGCGTGCGAAGATGCCTGGTGGCGCTCGATGGAAGAGCTGGTGCCGATCTTCGAGAAGGAAGGCGTCAACCTCCACGTTGAACCCCATCCGGAAGATTGGTGCGAGACCCTTCAGCCCGCGCTCGACATCATCCGCACGGTCAATTCGAAGAACGTCAAGTTCCTCTACTGCGCGCCCCACACCTTCTACTTCGGTGACGACACCAAGGCGATGCTGCGGGAAGCCAAGGATGTCCTTGCTCATGTCCATGTCGGCGATACCTTCAATCACAAGGCATCCTCGGGCCTGCGCTACATCGTCAATCCACCCGGCTCAATGGCCCGCGTCCACCAGCATCTGGACATCGGGCAGGGCGAAGTGCCCTGGGACGATTTCTTCGGGACGCTCGCCGAGATCGGCTTCGACGGCATCATGACGGCCTGCGTCTTTGCCTGGGAGGAACGGGCAGACCATTCCGGCAAGTTCATGCGCGGCAAGATGCAGGAATATATCGACAAGCACTGGGGTGCGAAATGACCCTTGGAGCCGGCTCTCTCGCAACGGGCATGATCGGACAGCGGATGTCCGTCGATTGGAGAGCGGCTTTCCCGAACGCGCGCCGTAGCGAACATTTTTCAAACATCCACAAACAAGCATTCTGAAAGGCTCGAAAATGATTAACGGAGAAAGACTTATCGACCGTCCTCTTCGGTGGGGCATGGTTGGCGGCGGCCGCACGGGGCAGGTGGGCTACAAGCACCGCACCGGCGCGTTGCGGGATGGCAGCTACCAGCTCGTCTGCGGTGCTTTCGACCTCGACGTCGCACGGGGCCGCGATTTCGGCGTGAAGCTTGGTGTTGCGCCCGAGCGTTGCTATGACGACTACAAGGCCCTGATTGCCGCGGAAAGCCAGCGCCCGGATGGCGTGGAAGTGGTTTCCATCGCCACGCCCAACTTCACCCACTACGAGATCACCAAGGCGTGCCTTGAGGCTGGCCTTCATGTGATCTGTGAAAAGCCGCTGTTCTTCACCGTGGCCGAATGCGACGAGATCGCCAAGCTCGCGGAAGAGAAGGGGCTGATCGTCGGCGTGACCTATGGTTTCTCCGGTCATCCGCTGCTTCATCAGATGGCGGCGATGGTTAAGAAGGGGATCCTCGGCGACATCCGCATCGTCGACATGCAGTATACGCACGGCTTCAGCTCCGGCGACGATGCCAATGCATCCGACGCGCAGAAGTGGCGCATCAATCCGGCAACATCGGGTCCGACCTTCGTTCTCGGCGATATCGGAACGCATATCTACTACATGTCGCAGATCGTGCTGCCGCATATGAAGATCGAAAAACTCCTCTGCGACCGCCAGTCGTTCATCAGATCGCGTGCGCCGCTTGAGGACAATGCCTATGTGCTGTCGCACTACGACAATGGTGCGGTCGGCCGTCTCTGGGTGTCGTCGGTCAATGCCGGTTCCATGGCCAGCCAGAGGTTCCGTTTCGTCGGATCCAAGGCCTCGGTCGAATGGACCGACACCCAACCCAACGAGTTGATCTACGAGGTGCAGGGACAGCCGCCGCAGGTGCTTCACCACGGGATGCCGTACCTTGAAGACGAGAGCCTGTGCTATGAGCGCATGGGCGCCCTGCACACAGAAGGTCTCGGCGACAGCTGGTCGAACATCTATCTCTGGATCGCGCAGGCCATCGACGCGAAGAAGCGCGGCGACGGCGCCTTCCTCAAGGGTCATCACTATCCGGGCATCAAGGCGGGCACCGACGGCGTGCGCTGGCTGGAAAACTGCGTGCGATCCGCAGACGCAGGCTCCGTCTGGGTCCGCTTCGAATAACCCGGGAGAGGCGCGCCGGTTTCCTCCTACTCCCCCGGCGCGCCTCGATACCTCTTTTCAGGAAAGATGAACTGATGAGACTTTCAATCTGCACCGACGTGATGGGAAATCTGTCCTTCACGGACATGCTGGACAAATGCGTGGAACTTGGCGTCGAAGGCGTTGAAATGACCGGTGGTGGTTGGTCCGGCGCTCCGCATTTCCGCGCTGACGAACTTCTGGCGGACAAGGGCATTCTCAGGACCAAGCTTAGGGAAATCGAGGCTCGTGGCCTGGAGATCGCCGCCCTGAACTGCTCGGCCAATCCGCTTGATCCAGGCGACATGGGCAAGCGTCACCGCAAGGAAATGGAAGAGACCTTTCGTCTTGCCGGCGAGATCGGGGTGAAGAAAATCGTCACCATGTCCGGTCTGCCGGAGGCAGCACCCGGCGACATGGTGCCCAACTGGCTCGTCTACACCAAAAGCTGGCCCAACGAGATGCCGGAGCGCGACCGCTACCAGTGGGAGGAGCGCGCCTTCCCATTGTGGCATGATCTCGTGAGGCTTGCGGATGAAACAGGCGTCGAGAAAATCGCGCTCGAAAACTTCTCGGCGATGCTGGTGTGGAATCCCGAAACTCTGTTCCGCCTGCGCAACGAGGTCGGCCCGAAGGTGGGCATGAACCTCGATCCATCGCACCTGATGTGGATGGGTGCTGATCCGATCGCATCGGCGCGTGCACTCGGGAGTGCGATCCATCATTGCCACGGCAAGGACACGCGTATCGAACGCGGGCTCGCCGACGTCAACGGCCTGCTGGAACTGAAAGACGTGACCGATGTGGCAAACCGCACATGGAATTATGTCGCCGTCGGGGCAGGCCACGACCTGCAATGGTGGAAGGAGTTCTTCTCGGTCGTGCGGATGGTCGGCTACAACGACTGGGTCAGCCTCGAGATGGAAGATTTCACCATGTCCACGGAGGCCGGTATCCAGTCATCCATCGATGCGCTGAAAGCGACGATCAGCCGCTGAAAGATCTTGGCGCGGGCAGGCTATTGCCCGCGCTTGCCCGGCATACCCCGCGCCGGCAGCGCGGGGTAGTTCTCATGGAGTGTCAAGAAATGCCCAGTGAACGCACTCACGACATGATCAAGCCGCCGTCGACGTTGATCGTCTGGCCGGTGATATAAGCGGCATCGTCGCTGGCGAGGAAGGTCACGAGCCCGGCGACATCTTCGCCGGAGCCGGCCCGTTTCATCGGTATGCCGTCAACCCATTCCTTCATGAGCTCGCCGGGGCCGTAGTTGCCGAGCAGCTTGCCCCAGGCCTGATCGTTGTAAGCCCACATATCGGTCTCGATGATCCCGGGGCAGAAGGCATTGACGGTGATGTTCTCGACCGCGACTTCCTTGGCCAGGCTTTGGGTGATCCCGACGACCCCCATCTTCGAGGCTGCATAGTGAGGCGTGTAGATGAAGCCGTCTCGCGCCTGACCTGATGCGGTGTTGATGATGCGGCCGCCACGGCGATGCTTGCGCATGCGCGCGATTGCCTCCTGCGCGCATAGGAACACGCCCTTTGTGTTCACCGCCATCACCTTGTCCCAGTCCGCTTCGGCCAGGTTCTCGACGCGCGATATCGTGATGACACCGGCATTCTGGATGGAGACATCGACGGAGCCGAATTCACGTTCTGCGGTGTCAAAGAGAGCGATGACGCTGGCTTTGTCCGTGACGTCGCCGACGAAGGAGGCCGCGCGCCCGCCATAGCTTCTGATGTCATCCGCAACAGAATGGACAGTCTCTTCATTCGCCGAGACAAGCACATTCGCGCCTTCACGCGCGAACCGTTTTGCGATGGCCGCACCGATCCCCCGGCTCGCGCCGGTGACGACGACCGTCTTATTTTCGAAGCGATGCATGGAAACTCCTCCCTTTCATTGTCCGCATGATCCCGTCGGCGGCCGCTTTTCGCTTACGATCCGGACGCGGCGGACAGGATTGATATGAAGTCTGATGCCTTGAGCGACGCGCCGCCGACAAGTGCGCCATCGACTCCCGGAATTGAGAAGATCGGGCGAGCATTAGCCGGCTTCACCGAGCCGCCATAGAGCAAACGGATGTCATTCGCCTCGGATCCAAATCTTCTGGAAAGCGCTGCGCGCAAGGCGGCGTGAACCTCGGCGATCTCTTCTTCCGTGGGTACTCGCCCGGTTCCGATTGCCCACACGGGTTCATAGGCAATGGTCGTGTTTGTCGCACTTGCCCCATCGGGAAGTGAGGACTGAAGCTGTTCTTCGACGACAGCCAATGTGGCGCCGCTGGCCCTCTCGCTCTCGGTTTCACCCACGCAGATGATGGCGTTAAGCCCGGCGCGACAGGCAGCCGATGCCTTTGCAGCAACCATTGCGCTGGTCTCGCCGTGGTCCGCCCGGCGCTCGGAATGACCGAGGATCACATATGTTGCGCCGATATCGGCGAGCATCTGGGCCGAAACGTCACCCGTATGCGCGCCGGAGGAATTGGGGTGGCAATCCTGCCCGCCAATACGCAGTTTGTTTCCCTTGGAGATGGCCGCCGCCCTGTCGATCAGTGTAGCGGGCGGGCAAACGACAGCTTCGGCGGCGGCACCCTCGGCTGCCGCCGCGATTGCCGTGATCTCGGACAGATCCGAGACCAATCCATTCATCTTCCAGTTTCCAGCGATCAATTTGCGGGGCATCACGATCACCAGGCGCAGAATCCGCCGTCAACCAACAGGTCGACGCCGGTTACGAAGCTTGCGGCATCCGAGAGCAGAAACACGGCAGGGCCGACCATCTCGTCGACGGCTGCCATGCGCTGCATCGGGGTCTGCTCTTCGAAAAGCTTCGTCTGGTGGATCATCTCCGGTCGGGTGTTCATCGGTGTGGCCGTATAGCCGGGCGAAATCGTATTGACGCGGATGCCGCGTCCGACCCACTCCATCGCCATGGATTTCGACATGTGGATCACGCCCGCCTTGGAGGCGTTATAGTGGCACTGGTTAAGGCCGCGATTGACGATGACGCCGGACATGGAGGCGATGTTGACGATGGAACCCTTGCCATGTTTGAGCATGGAGCGCGCTTCCGCCTGGCAGGAGAGGAACACACCCTTGAGGTTGATGTCCATCAGGGTCTGGTACTGGTCTTCTTCCATCTCCTCCGCAGGATTGGCATTCGCAATGCCGGCCGCATTCACCGCCAGCGACAGATGGCCAAGTTCGGCTTCCGTCCGCTCGACCGCCTCGGCAAGCGATGCCTTGTTCGTCACATCGGCCGCAATCTGGATCGACCGGCGACCGGCCTGACGGATAAATCCTGCCGTCGTGGCCAGGCCGTCATCGTCCCTGCGATCGAGGAGAGCGACGTCTGCGCCGCATTGTGCAAGACCGATCGCGATGCGTTGTCCGATACCGCTGCCGGCACCTGTGACAAAGGCAATCTGCCCGGCGAGATCGAAAAGCTTCGGCGCATTCAGAGTGATGTCAGGCATCGCTCTTCCTTTCTTCATTCGTTTTAGATTGTAGCCAATTCCATAATGGAGACGTCGTTCGCCTGGTCGCGATCCAGAATGCCCGCCTGTTTGCCTTGCGCAAGCACGAGAATCCGGTTCGAAACGCCAAGCACTTCCTCAAGATCGGAGCTGACGACGATGACGGCGACGCCGCGTTTTGCCAGACCCACGATGATGTCGTAGATGCCGGCGCGCGCGCCAACGTCGATGCCGCGCGTCGGCTCGTCGAGAACGACGACCTTGGGGTCGCGCATCAGCCATTTGGCGATCACGATTTTCTGCTGGTTTCCGCCGGAAAGGTCCGATGCCAGCTGCTCGCCGCGCCCCTTGATCCCGAAGGTCGAGATGGCTTTCCTCGCAAAGTCACGCTTCATCGAAGGCGTGATCCACCGGCGGCCGAACCGGTCCAGGTTGGCGTAGACAAGATTTTCGCCGATCCGATGGCTGACGACGAGGCCCTGGAGCTTCCGATCCTCCGGCACCATCACGATGCCCCTTGCGATCGCGTCGGCCGGGCTGCGCAGCGCCAGCTGTTCTCCATTGAGATGAATCACGCCTGCCTTCAGCGCATCGGCGCCGGAAATCGCGCGCACCAATTCTGTTCGACCGGCGCCGACAAGCCCTGCTATCCCGAAAATCTCACCGGCCCGAACCTCGAAGCTCACATCCCTGAACGAGCCGTCAACGGCGGTCAGGCCCTCGACCTTGAGGACCGGCCGCTCCTGTGGAGCCGGCAAGGCGGGGAACAGTCTGTCGAGCGACCGCCCGACCATGCTTTCGACGATGGTGCGAACCGGTGTTGCGCTATCGGCGAATTCCTGGACCCGCTCGCCATCACGCAGGACGACGATGCGATCCGTGATCCGTTTGATTTCGTCCATTCGGTGCGAGATGTAGATGATCCCGACCCCTTCGGAGCGCAGCTTGCGAACCTGTTGAAAGAGAGCCTCGGTTTCCGCGCCGCCGAGCGCGGCTGTGGGTTCATCGAGGATCAGCAGTTTTGCATCCAGCGCCAGGGCCTTTGCAATTTCGATCAGCTGTTGATTTGCCGTCGAAAGGCCCGCGACTTTCCTCGTGGCGGGAATGTGCAGGTTCAAGCGCGACAGTTGCTCCTGGGCGCGCTTGACCATCTGCGCACGATCCACGATCCCGTTCTTCATTGGCCAACGACCGATGAAGACGTTCTCGGCAATCGTCAGTTCCGGCAGGAGCTGAAGCTCCTGATGGATCAGCACGACGCCCTTGTCGATTGCCTCGCGGGGGGAGGCAGGGGCGTAAGGCTGCCCCTGCCATGTCATTGTGCCCTCAGAAGGAGTGCGTGATCCGGCGATGATGCCCGACAAGGTCGACTTGCCGGCGCCGTTTTCACCGAGGAGGGCGACAACCTCTCCGGGGTAAACGTCGAGGCTGACGTTCTTGAGGACCTCAAGCGGGCCATAGCGCTTCGAGATGCCCCGAAGAGAGAGAACCGGTTTCGTCATATCACCACTCCCGAGCCTGAATTTATGGATGGTTGGCGATAAAGCCTTCCACGTTTTCTTTCGTGGTGAGCGTCGCATCCATCAGCTGAACAGGCGGCACCTTCTCGCCACCAACGATCTTGACGGCCATATCCACGGCCGCGCGACCCATTTTCTGCGTCTGCTGTGTTGCGGTGACGTCGAAAACGCCGTTCTTGAGGGCCTCAAGAGCGGCGGTGTCACCGTCAAAGCCACCAACGACGATCTTCTGCGACGGGTTGCCGACCTTGATGGCCTGCGCCGCGCCTAATGCCAGACCGTCTGCCTGTGCAAACACGATGGAAACATCAGGATGTGCCTGGAGCATGTTCTGCATGATCTGGAAGCCCTCATCCTGGCTCCACATGTTGGACCACTGCTCTGCAACGATCTTCACACCCGGGTTTGCCTTGACGGCGTCCATGCAGCCTTTGGTGCGATCGACTTCCGGGGTCGTGCCCTTTTGGCCGTGGATGATCACCATGTTGCCCTTGCCGCCGGCCTTTTCGATGATGTGCTTGCACACGGCATTGGCCGAGGCGACGGAGTCGGTCGCCAGGAAGGTGTCGCCCGGAGCGCCATCGGCGTTGCGGTCCACGTTGATGACCGGAACGTCTGCCTGGTGTGCGAGTTTCACGGGAATGGTCGCTGCCGCGGCGCCCGCCGGGATGTAGATCAGCGCATCGATGTTCTGGGTGAGAAGATCCTGGATCTGGTTCACCTGCGTCGGGCCATCGCCCTTCGCATCGACGGTAACGACCGTGATGCCACGGGTCTTGGCCTCGGCTTCAACCGCCTGCTTGATCTGGTTGAAGAAGTTTGCCTGAAGGTTGGCGACCGCGAGGCCGAGCTTCTTAACTTCCTTGGCCTGCACCGATCCGAATGAAAGGGCGAGGGCGGCAGCTGTCGTCAGTAGAATGCGGGAAAGTTTCATCAGTTCCTCCTTGGGTTTGACCTTGCCCCTGGGTGTTTCCTCCGCCCCTGGGCTTTTGATCCTCTCCAATCGCCAGGAGAGGAATTCTCGAATGCGCGGCCCAATTGGCCGCTTACATCATCTCTTCTTGCGGCGGAGCGTTTCAGCGCCGACGGCGAGCACGATGACCACGCCGATAATGACCTGCTGCAGGAAGGGGGAGACATTCAGCAAATTGAGACCGTTGCGCAGCACGCCGATGATGAGCACACCGATCAAGGTGCCGCCGATGCCTCCGGCTCCGCCCGAAAGCGAGGTGCCGCCGATGACGACTGCCGCGATGGTGTCGAGCTCATAGCCGAAGCCGCTGGAGGGCTGGACGGCATCGAGGCGAGCGGCAAGGACAATCCCCGCCAGGCCGGCAAGTATTGCGCAAACGACGTAAACGCCGATCGTCACGAGCGCCACATTGATGCCGGCCAGGCGGGCAACCTCCGGGCTTCCGCCGACGGCGTAGAGCATGCGGCCTTCCGAGCGAAAATGCAGGAAGAGCCAGGCGACGAGGACGATGGCGAGCATCACGAAGACGGTGGCCGTCAGCACGCCGAAATGCCGGTCGATCGCCAGCATCGTGAACCAATCCGGGAAGCCGACGATCTGCTGGCCATCGGTAATCATATTGGCCACGCCACGCGCGACCGACATCATCGCAAGCGTTGCAATGAAGGCTGGAACGCGGAAACTCGTCACCATCACGCCGACAATCAGGCCGCTCAATGCTGAGGCAAGGAGTGCCAGGGGAACGGCGACCGCCATCGGCAGCCCGGCGACGTTTGCAACCCATCCCATGATCATCATCGACAAAGCGAGCACCGATCCAACCGACAGATCGATGCCTCCGATGAGAATAACGAAGGTCATTCCGACGGACATGATGCCGAGAACGGTAATCTGGTCGAGAATGTTCAATGCGTTCCGCGTCGAAAGAAACGTATCGGTCGCAACGCTTAGGAATGCGCAGAGTAGCAGCAGTCCAATCAGGGGGCCTGTCGCTCCGCCGAGCCATGCCAGCGAATTCCTGGACTGTTGAGCCGGCTCTTGAACACCGAGTGCGGACATTGTTCCTCCCACCCATTCGCTGAATGCGAGATTTAATCCTCGCAATAGAATAATTATTCACAAGTGTTGAAAAATGCACTACCGCCTCTTTCTGGTCGTGTCAATAGGCCTGTAGGCGCCGATCCCCGAGGTCGTGCAGGGTTATATTCAGAAATTGGCTTGACTAGAACGCAGTTTATGCAAAAATATGTGATAGTGAATATTTATGCATAAAGGAAGCGTCATGCAGTGGAAGGAACTTGAGCGCATCGCGCGTCAGATACGTCTGCGCGATCTGGAAGCGGTATATGCGGCGGGCGCGGGTCATATTGGCGGGGAGATGTCGGCGATCGATATCCTCACCGCGCTCTATTTTCATGTGTTGAAGATCTATCCGGATAACGCGAAGCATCCTGACCGGGACCGGTTCGTTCTCTCAAAGGGACACACCGCATGCGCCCTCTACATTACCCTGGCGAAGCGCGGTTTCTTCCCCGAGGACGAGATCTCGACCTTCCTGCAGCCGTACTCGCGTCTTAACGGACACCCGAATTGCAACAAGGTTCCCGGTGTCGAGACCAATACCGGTCCGCTTGGACATGGCCTTCCGGTCGCCATCGGTATCGCAAAAGCCGGCAAGCTTACCTCTGCGGGCTACCACACCTACGTCATGACCGGCGATGGCGAGATGCAGGAAGGATCGAACTGGGAAGCGATCATGGCGGCGTCCCAGTTCGGGCTGGATAACCTGACGCTGATCATCGACCACAATCGGTTCCAGCAGGGTGCTGCCCTTGCCGATACCAACAATGTAGCGCCATTGCGGCCGAAGCTCGAAGCATTCGGCTGGGAGGTCAGTGAGATCAATGGCAATGAAATGGCGGAAATCGTTCCGGCACTTCAGCATCGGGGCGCCCGCCCGCATTGCATCGTCGCCCACACCAACAAGGGCCACGGCATTTCGTTCATGCAGGACCGGGTCGACTGGCATCACAAGGTGCCAAACAAGGAACAGTACGAACTCGCAGTCGCAGAACTGTCGGAGGCACTTTAATGGACGCGCCCATCTCAACTACCGCTTTGCACGACTGCCGCGATGCGTTCGCCGCGACCCTGGAAGCGCTGGCATCGGCCGATCAGACGATCGTCGCCGTCTGCAATGACTCGGTCGGCTCCTCGAAGCTTGGCGGCTTCAAGTCGAAGTTTCCGGAGCGCTTGATCAACGTCGGTATCGCCGAGCAGAACATGGTCGGCGTTAGCGCGGGACTTGCCAATGGTGGACGCATCCCCTTCGTCTGCGCCGCATCCTGCTTCCTGACCGGCCGTGCCCTGGAACAGATCAAGGCCGACATTTCCTACTCGAATGCCAACGTCAAGCTGATCGGCATTTCGTCAGGCATGGCTTACGGTGAACTCGGCCCCACGCATCATTCCATCGAGGACTTCGCCTGGACCCGCGTTCTGCCCAATTTGCCCGTTATCGCACCATGCGATCGGATAGAGACGGCCGCAGCGATCGAATGGGCCGCGAGCTATGCCGGCCCCTGCTTCCTTCGTCTGTCGCGTGTCGGCGTGCCGGATCTCCTTCCTGAGGGTCATAAGTTCGTGCCCGGCCGGGCAAACCTCCTTCGGGATGGTGGAGACGTGACGCTGATCGCCAATGGAACGCTGACGCATCGCATGTTGAAAGCGGCGGATATATTGGCAAGGCAGGGTGTCGACGCGCGCGTGCTCAATATGGCAACGGTGCGTCCCATCGATGAAGATGCGATTATCGCCGCCGCAAGGGAAACCGGCGCGATCGTAACCGCTGAAGAGCATTCGATCTACGGTGGTCTCGGCTCAGCCGTCGCCGAGGTCGTGGTCGACAATGCGCCGGTGCCCATGAAGCGTCTGGGTGTCCCGGGCGTCTATGCGCCGACCGGCTCTGCCGAATTTCTGCTGGATGAGTTCGGTATGGCTCCGAATGCTATCGCAGAGGCGACGCTTGCCCTGTTGAAGCGGAAGTGAGCAAGCGCTCCTAGCGGCTTTCGAAGCAGCGTTCATGCGCCGATATTGATGTGGAGAAGACTTTCATGCGCGCCATCCTGGCAATCGATCAGGGTACCACCAACTCCAAGGCCATTTTGGTATCGGAGACAGGCGAGCTGATCTCGCGTGGCGCTGCTCCGGTCGGCATCAGCTATCCTCAATCCGGCTGGGTCGAGCAGGATCCCAACCGGATCTGGCAATCCGTCTGCGAAGCCGTGCGCCTCTGCATCGAGGCGGCACCGCAGGTCACAATCGAAGCTGTGGCCGTTTCCAACCAGCGGGAGTCGGTGACGATCTGGGACGGTGAAACTGGAGAGGCTCTCGGCCCCGTCGTCAGCTGGCAGTGCCGCCGGACGGCGCCGGATTGTGCAAGGTTGATCGAGGGCGGTCATTCGCATCGGGTCGAGCAGATCACCGGTCTTCCCATCGACCCGATGTTTCCGGGCTCGAAGGTGAAGTGGCTGCTTGATCGTGCCCCGGCAGGCCGTTCGATCCGGGTCGGCACCGTGGACAGCTGGCTGATCCACCGCCTGTCCGGTGGCAGGCGGCATGTATGCGATGCTTCCAACGCCGCGCGAAGCCAGCTTTTCGACCTTAAGTCGCAGCAATGGAGCGACGAGCTTTGCGACTTGTTCGGCGTCGCCAAACCGGTATTGCCGGAGGTGCTGGACAGTTCCGGGGATTTCGGAACGACTGCGAATGTGCCTGGCGTGCGCGATGGCACACCAATCCGTGCGGCAATCGGCGACAGCCACGCTGCTCTTTTCGGGCATGGAGCCTACAAAGCCGGCGATGGAAAGGTGACGTTCGGAACCGGATCATCCGTCATGACCACGCTGCCGGGTTTCATCGCCCCGAGCAACGGGATTACCACCACGGTCGCCTGGCGCGTTGCCGGCAAACCGACATTTGCCTTCGAGGGAAACATCCTCGTCTCGGCCGCCAGCCTGCCATGGATGACGGATGTGCTTGGACTGCCGGATGTTGCCGCATTGATCGAGTTGGCGTCAACCGCGGAACCCGGCGGTCCCGGCTTCGTGCCGGCCTTCGTCGGCCTTGGCGCGCCTCATTGGAATTCCGATGCGCGTGCCCTGTTCTCTCAGATCGGCTTCAACACGACACGCGCGCAGATGGCCAGGGCCGTGACGGACTCGATTGCCTTTCAGGTTCATGATGTCTTTGCGGCGATGCAAAGCCAAAATGGTGGGACGATCGGTGCGCTTTATGTCGATGGCGGCCCCAGTAAGAATACGTTTCTGATGCAGTGTGTTGCGGACCTGTTGCAGCATTCGGTCATTCAATGCGAAGCCCCGGAGGCATCAGCCTTGGGAGCGGCCTATCTGGCTGGTCTGTCGCTCGGCATGTGGCCGGATCTGGAGGCTATTGCGCGTCTGCCGCGCAGCAATACGGTCATAAGACCGCAAGCGATTATTTCGTCGGAGAAACTTAATACGTGGAGCGATGCCATTGCCCGCTCGACGTTCGGCCCGCCGCCCGCTAATGGTGAATAAAAATTCACGGCTGGGGAAAATATGGGACGCATCAACGAACTTCGGCTGATTTCCCGCGTAGCGCAGATGTACCATATCGAGCATAAACGTCAGGCGGACATTGCTCAGCATCTGCGACTATCGCAGGCAACTGTCTCGCGCATGCTCAAGCGCGCGGAAGCCGAAGATATCGTTCGAACCACAGTCATCCCGCCTGCCGGCACCTATGCCGACATGGAAGGTGCTCTTCGCGAACGCTTCAATCTTCCCGAAGCCATCGTTGTGGAATGTTCGGAGGACCGCGATGGTGCGATCATGGAGCGGATCGGGGAAGCGGCCGCGCATCTTTTGGAAGTGACGCTGGCGCAGGGCGAAATCATCGGCGTTTCGAGCTGGAGCCAGACCATCTTCAAGATGGTGGAAAACATTCATCCCCAGAAGAGCGCTCAGGCGAAATACATCGTGCAAACGCTGGGTGGCATGGGCGATCCGTCGGTGCAGACCCACGCCACGCAGTTGACGACGAGATTGGCCCGGCTGACGGGTGGAGAGCCGAAGCTTTTGACCGTACAGGGCGTCACAAGCTCTCGGGAAGCGAAGCTTCTGATGATGGCGGATCCGTTCGTTCGCGAGACCATCGACCTTTTTGGCGCAATCAGCCTCGCCATCGTCGGGATCGGCGCCGTCGAGCCGTCCGAGCTGCTGGCGCGCTCCGGAAATATCTTTTCGTCGCGCGAGCTGGCCGACCTGGCCGATGCCGGTGCCGTCGGCGATATTTCGCTCCGGTTCTTCGATCTGAAGGGCAATACGGTAAAAACGCCGCTCGACG
Source organism: Rhizobium sp. AP16 (assembly GCF_000281735.1). Classification (NCBI taxonomy): domain Bacteria; kingdom Pseudomonadati; phylum Pseudomonadota; class Alphaproteobacteria; order Hyphomicrobiales; family Rhizobiaceae; genus Rhizobium; species Rhizobium sp. AP16. The sequence continues at coordinate 91,942 of NZ_AJVM01000074.1, forward strand.
AACGCGTCATCGGGATTTCGCTGGAAGAGCTTGAGAAGGTCGATCGTGTCGTCGCGCTCGCAGGCGGAGAAAAGAAGACTGCCGCAATCGCGGGAGCGCTGCGTGTCGGTGTCATCGATACGCTGGTGACGGACAAGTTTACGGCTCAGCGTCTCATCGATTTGGATTAGCGCTGGTCGCTATTATCCTTTGAATTGAGCCACGCTCTCGCATCAGGGCCGTCAAACCCCTCAATCCGACAGCCTTTGTCATCGAGCCCCAATAGGTTCAGACTTGGAAATGGGTGAATGTGGAAACGATACCACATTCGTCTTGACTCGCCATATCCGTCGCTTAGTATCGATGTGGAAACGTTACCATATCGGGAGGAACTTCATGAAATCCGCGCGGCTCAACCGCCTTTTTGGCGTGTCCGGAAATTGCTTCGACGTCGCCATCGATCACGGCATGTTCAATGAGAGAACTTTCCTGTCCGGCATCGAGGACATGAAGACGGCCATCAAGGTGATCGCGGATGCAGCACCGGATGCCATCCAGCTTCCGCCGGGCACGGCGCCTCTGCTGCAGGCCATTCCGGGCAAGCAGCGTCCGGCGCTGGTGCTGCGTACCGACATTGCTAACATCTACGGTAATCCGCTGCCCTCCGCGTTGTTTTCCGAAATGATCGACAGGGCGGTGGAGCAGGGCGTGGCGCTGGACGCCGCCTGCGTCGTCGTCAATCTCCTGATGCTGCCGGACCAGCCCGAAGTCTATCGCGCCTGTGTGCGCAACGTGAGCAGCCTCAAGCGTGAATGTGAGATCTACGGCATGCCGCTGATGGTCGAGCCGCTGGTCATGCAGGACAATTCCAAGGGTGCCTATATGGTCGACGGCGCGATCGACAAGATCCTGCCGCTGGTGCGTCAAGCGGCTGAACTCGGCGCCGACATCATCAAGGCCGACCCGTGCGACAATGTCGAGGAATATCATCGCGTCATCGAGATCGCGCAGGGGCTTCCGGTCCTGGTGCGTGGCGGCGGCCGCGTTTCGGATCAGGAAATCCTCAGCCGCACCAAGCAGTTGATGGAGCAAGGTGCGCGCGGCATCGTCTATGGCCGCAATGTCATCCAGCACAACAATCCTGGCGGTATGACGCGCGCCTTGATGGCGATCGTCCATGAAAACGCTACCGTCGAACAAGCTTCGCGGCATCTCGCCTGACGCACCTTTGGGAGGAGGAGACATGACAAAAGTATTCCGTTTCGGCGTTATCGGCTGCGGCTTGATGGGGCGCGAATTCGCCAGTGCGGCGGCGCGCTGGCTGCATCTGGCCGATGTGAAGGCGCGGCCGGAGATTGTCGCGGTCTGCGACACCAATGCGACGCTGCTCGACTGGTTCAGGGATCATGTGCCGAGCGTGCGGCAGTTTAGCGCCGACTATAAGGAGCTTCTGGCCAATCCGGAGATCGACGCAATCTATTGCGCCGTGCCGCATGTGCTGCACCAGCAGCTCTATATCGACATCCTGAAGGCCGGAAAGCATCTGCTCGGCGAGAAGCCTTTCGGCATGGACGCTGCCCAGAACTGCGAGATCATGACGGTTCTTGCCGGGCATCCCGAGCTTCTGGTCCGGTGCTCGTCGGAAATGCCGTTCTTCCCGGGTGCGCAGAAGGTCATCGCGCTCGCGGAGAGCGGTGAGATGGGGGATATCCTCGAGGTCGAGGCGGGCTTCCTGCATTCCTCGGATATTGACCGGCAAAAGCCGATCAACTGGAAGCGCATGGCCGAGATCAACGGCGACTATGGCTGCATGGGCGATCTCGGCATGCATGTCCTGCATGTACCGTTGCGTCTCGGCTGGCGCCCGACCACGCTGCATGCGCAACTGGTCAAAAAGGTCACCGAGCGTCCCGACGGCAAGGGCGGCATGCTGCCCTGCACCACCTGGGACAATGCCACGATCAGTAGCCGGGTACGCACGGCGGATCAGGATTTTCCCATGGTGCTGAAAACCTGGCGCATCGCGCCCGGCGAATCCAACACCTGGTACATTCGCATCCTTGGCATGAAGAAGAGCGCTTTCTTCAGCACCAAGTCGCCGCGCCAATGGCAGTGGATGGACTATAGCGGCGGAACGCAGGCATGGAGCACCGAGGATCTCGGCTATGGCTCGCTGTTTCCGGCGATCACCGGCAAGATTTTTGAGTTCGGCTTTGCCGATGCCATCCAGCAGATGTGGGCGGCCTTCGTCGACGAACTTGCTGGCGGGAATGCAAATGGTTTCGGCTGCGCGACGCCGGCCGAGGCACAGGCGCATCATGCTGTGCTGACGGCGGCGCTCAAATCCGGTCGCGAGGACGTCGTGGTGCCGGTTGAGTATGACGGAGCAGCGATCCGATGAAGCGCTCCGAGATCAATGCGGCCCTTCGGCAGGCAAGCGAAACCCTTGAACGCTGGCACTGGTCCTTGCCGGACTGGGGATATTGGACGACGGCGGATTTTGCCGCCAATCCACAGGCGGCAAGCTATCTGCGTGCCCATCAGTTGGGCTGGGACGTCACCGATTTCGGCTCGGGCCGGTTTGCCGAATGCGGCCTCGTGCTGTTCTGCCTGCGCAACGGCATCGTCGGGGTCGAGGGCGAGCGTACCTATGCCGAAAAACTGCTTTTCGTCGAGGAAGGTCAGGTCACGCCGACGCATCGCCATGCGGCGAAGATGGAGGACATCATCAACCGTGCCGGCGGTGATCTCATCATCGAATTCTCCGCGACCGACGCGGATGGCAATGTAACGAGGGATGACGTGACCGTTCCGGTCGACGGGCTGCCGTTTAGGCTCGCCGCATGGGAACCGCTGGTTCTGTCCCCCGGTCAGAGCGTGACGATCCATACCGGGCTTTACCATCGCTTCTACGGAAGGAAGGGCGGCGGCCCGGTTCTCGTTGGCGAGGTCAGTCAGGTCAATGACGACAACAACGACAACTTCTTTCTGGAGCCGATCGGGCGCTTTGCCGCCATCGAGGAGGACGAACCGCCTCTCAGACCCCTATGGAACGAGGCAGGTGGCTGATGCGGACCGGGGAGGAGGGTCGCGGCAGCGAAAAGCAGAAGACGGGCGGCATCGTTTGCGCCGGCAATTTCATTGTCGATCGCGTCCATACCCTGTCCTATTGGCCCGAACAGGGTAATCTCGCCCATATCCTGCACCAGGATCTGGGCGTGGGCGGCGGGGCGGCCAATGTCGTCACCGATCTTGCCTCGCTCGGCTTTCCCGGAAAGCTGGCGGCAGCGGGATGCATTGGCGCGGATATTGACGGGGAGATCGTCAAGTCACGCCTGGTCGCTGCTGGTATCGATGTCGACGGGTTGACCGTGCTTGCCGACCGTGCGACGGCGCATACGCATGTCATGAACGTGCCGGGCCAGAACCGCACCTTTTTCTATCATGGCGGCGCCAATGATGCGGTCACGGATGGGCTCGTCTCCCCAGCCACCTTTGCGAATGCCGGCTACAGGCTGTTCTATCTCGGTTATCTGATGCTGTTGCCCAGTCTTGACCGGCTTGATGCAGATGGCCGTTCGGGAGCGTCGCGTCTGCTGGAGGCCGCGCAGGGCGCGGGTTTGACGACCTGCGTGGATTTCGTATCAAGCGAAGACACGGAATTCGCGGCCAAGGTCGGCGCTGCGCTGCCATATTGCGATTTCCTTGTTATCAACGAGATGGAAGCGGGCCGAGCAACGGGTGTTACCGTTCGCGACGCGAAGGGAGACCTGATCGAGGCCGAGCTTCTGACAGCGGGCGAACGCCTGCTTGCAGCGGGCGTCGCCAAAGGGGCGGTCATCCATGCCCCGGAGATCTGCTTCTGGTTTGCGCCCGGCGCGTTGCCCGTCGTCATACGTTCGCGGCCCGTCGATCCGAGCGATATCGTTAGCACGGTCGGTGCCGGCGATGCCTTTTGCGCCGCCGTGCTCTACGGCCTGCATGAGAACTGGCCTATCGAGCATATCTGCGCTGTCGCCCATGGTGCGGCCGCGCGTTGCTTAGGCGGCGCGACGGCCACCGACGGCATCCCCGACATGGTGGTCCTTTTGGAGGATACGAAGGAGACGACTCCGGTATCCGGTTAGCCCGTCGGGGTCCCCTTGGGAGAAGGCAGTTCCGGTCATGATCCAAGCAAGTGGAGGAGTAGACATGAAGCTATACGGAAAGGTGGCATTGGTCACGGGAGGCGCAAGCGGTATCGGCAAGGCAGTCTGCGAGCGCTTCGCGGCCGAAGGCGCCAGGGTTATCGCGGCGGATCTGGATGGCGAACGATGCCGAGGGGTCGCGGAGGCGATCGGCTCCGGTGCCTGGGGTGTGGCGCTCGACGTGACCAGCCAGGACAGCATCGATGCTGCCGTGGACTTCTCGATAAAGGCCGCCGGTCAGATCGATATCCTGGTCAACGCAGCCGGCGTTTATGAGGTGCAATCCATTCTGGAGATATCGCGCGAGCGCACCGCCAAGGTCTTTGCTGTCAATGTCGAAGGCCTGATCTTCATGACGCAGGCGGTTGCCCGGCATATGGTGGAGCGCGGTCAGGGCGGGCGTATCATCAACTTCTCGTCTCAGGCTGGCCGTCGTGGCGAGGGACCGGCCGTGGCCTATTGCGCTTCCAAGGCGGCCGTCATCAGCATCACCCAAAGCTGCGCTCTGGAATTGATCCGGTACGGGATCAACGTGAATGCCATCGCTCCAGGTGTTGTCGACACGCCGATGTGGGATGTCGTCGATGCGAAACTCGGTAGCAGGGAGGGTTTGCAGCCGGGCGACGTGAAGCGCCGTGTGGCCGCCGCTGTTCCAGCCGGACGATTTGGTATGGCCGATGAGCAGGCTGCCATGGCTGCCTTCCTGGCCGGGCCGGATGCGGCATACATCGTCGCGCAGTGCTACAATGTCGATGGCGGCAACGTCATGAGCTGATCATTCTGCAATGCGGGTTCATCAGCGAGGAGGAGGAGAAAAATGAAAGCTGTCCGTTTGGAATCGATCGGGTTCATGACCATGCGCAGCGTCGAGAAACCGGTTGCCGGGCGGGGCGAACTGCTTGTTCGCGTCCTTGCAGCCGGCATCTGCGGTTCCGATCGTCACATGTACAAGGGGGAGTATCCGACTGCGATCCCGGTGACGATGGGTCATGAATTCAGTGGCATCGTGGAAGAGATAGGAGATGACGTCATAGGCTTTGCCGGCGGCGAGCTTGTCACTGTCGATCCCAACATCGCCTGCTGCCGCTGTCATGCCTGCACGCGCGGGCGGCCGAATCTGTGCGAGGGTTTGACTGCAATCGGCGTGACACGGGATGGCGGGTTTGCCGACTATGTGGCGGTGCCGCACCGGCAGGCATTCACACTGCCCGCCGATCTCGATCCCGTGCATGGCGCTTTCTGCGAGCCGCTTGCCTGCTGCCTTCATGCCATCGACAAGGCCGAGATCCGTGCGGGTGACAGTGTCGTGATCCTGGGAGGGGGCGTGATCGGCCTGCTCATGGTGCAATTGGCACGTTTGACCGGGGCGAGCGAGGTGATCCTGATCACGCGGCAGCTCTCAAGACGCCAGACCGCGCTGCATCTTGGAGCGTCGCATGCCTTCGACCCGACAGCTTCGGACGCGGTTGCCGCTGTTCGAGATGTCACCCACGGCGGCGCGGATGTCGTCATAGAGTGCGCCGGCGTTCCCGAAACCATGCAGACTGGCCTGAGGATGGCGCGGCGCGGCGGCATCTTCGTGCTTTTCGGCGTGACGCCCGCGGGTGTCGAGGTGCCCGTCCTGCCGTTCGACCTGCTCGTCAACGAGGTCGACATAAGGCCGGCCTATCTCAATCCGTTCACCCATTCGCGTGCTGCGGCCATGGTCGCGAGCGGGGTGTTGGAGCTGGATATGCTGGTGACCAGGACCATCGGTCTCGAAGACGTCGCCGGCGTGGTGGGCGGCGCGCCATTGCCAGGCGAAATCAAGGTCATCGTCCGACCCTAGAGCATGCCATGGACCCGGCCCGGCTTAGCTGCGGACGGGGCCGGTGGAGTCGCGCTGGATCAGGGTGACCGGCACTTTCACGACGGTGGCCTGGCGTGGCTCATGCCCCATCTGGTGTTCCGCGATCAGCGCCTCCAGCCGCTGTGCCGCCCGCTGCCCGACATCGCGGATCGGCTGCGCGACCGTCGTTAGCCGGGGAAAGACATAAGCTGCCTCGGGCAAGTCGTCGAAACCGATCACCGAATAATCGCCCGGAACGGAAAAACCGCGATCGAGGACGGCATGGATTGCCGCGATCGCTGAGATATCGCTCGTGCCGATGATCGCCGTGATCTCCGGCCGGGCCGCCAGCAGATCCCGCGCCAGCGGGTAGGTTGCGCCAAAGCTATGTTCCTCGGCCATGGTCACGGCGGCGGGCGTGATCCCGTTTCTCGCCATTTCCGCCGTAATGCCCCGGAGGCGAAGCTGGACAGGCTGGCTATGGGCCGGTGCGCCGACGATGGCGATCGACCGGTGGCCGAGACCGATCAGGTGGCGCGCCATCAGCGTCCCGCCTTCCTCGTGATCGGCCATGACCGCTTCGTCGGCGATGCCGTTCAGCTCGCGGTCGATGGCGATAATCGGAATACGAGCGTCTCGCAGCACTTCGAAATGCTCGGCTCTGCCGAAGGCGCTTGCCACGATGACGCCATCGACACGCTGGGCGAGCAGCATCGAAATATAGCGCGCCTCGTGGTCGATGTTTTCCGCCGTGCTGCAGATCAGCGTCTGATAGCCGCGCTGGAACAAATCCTGCTCAATGGCATGGGCCAGGATACCGAAGAAGGGCACGTCAATCGACGGCAGCATCAGTCCGATCATCCGGCTTTGCGCGCCGCGCAGCATGCGCGCGTCCTTGCTGGGCGTGTATTTCAGCGTCCGAATGGCTGCTTCCACCCTGTCCCTGAGATCGGGCGAGGTGTAGCCGCTATTGTTCAGCACGCGCGAGACCGAAGAGACCGATGTTCCTGCAAGTTTGGCGATATGTCTGATGTTGGTCGTCACTTGCTCGCATTTCTCTGTCTGGTGGCCGAATATTCATGAGGCCCGCCGCAGACGTTCACCTTCATGTTGGCACCTTCATGTTGGCAATGTGATACTCGCAGCGAAGATGGCAAGCAATCTCGGCGCCATGCCGACCTTTCCGATAGTGATTGCCTTTGTACGTCGGCCATGACCTATGGCCGATCGCAGCGACGGCGATCGATCAGGCCGTCAACATTGCGGCATTGATGTCACCGTCGGGTTCGACGAGCGAGCGTTGAAATTCGGCACGCAGGAATGTCGCAAGCTGCCTCACGGGCAGGCGAGGCTGCTGCGGTAGAACCATTGCCAGCCGCAAAGTCGGAAGTTCCGGCATGCCATCCTCCGGTCCGAGCTTTCGCCAACTGACCGGGACTGCCGACTCCGGCAATACCGTCAGCAAATCTCCGGAATGAACCGCGAGCTGAATGCCGGCAATGTCGGAGGACGAATAGACGATCCGCCACCGGCGGTCTGCTCGATCCAGCGCCGACAGTACCTGCGGTCGGGCACGGCAGCCTTCCGGAAACAGCGCGAGCTGAATGCAGTTCTCGCGTTCCGGATAACGGTCGGCCGCTGCACACCAGACCTGTTTTTCCAGCCGAATGATCTCCCCCTTCGGCTCCACGGCATTCTGCGTGATGATGGCGATGTCCAGCTCGCGGCTTTCGACCATATATTCAAGACGGTGGGAAAAGTCATATTGAAGGTCGAGACTGACTTTTGGATATTGTGGCACGAAGCGCTGCATCAAAGCGGTGCCGAACAGCGTCAGATAGTCGTCCGGCATGCCGAGCCGAACCCGGCTTTCGTTCCGGCCCTCGAGCAGGGTGGCCAAAGCCTCGTCTTCGATCGCGCGTATCCTGCGCGCATATCCCAACAGCCTCTCCCCGATCGGCGTAAGCGTGACGCGGCGATGGCCGCGGTCGAACAGGCGCAGATCGAGGCGCTCCTCCCACTTGCCGATGGCCATGCTGACGGCCGCCTGCGTGCGGCCCAGTCTCTCGGCCGCCGCCGTGAAGCTTCCGGTTTCGGCCACCGCCACAAAGCTGGCCAGAGCATCGCTATCGAGGTTGCGCATGTGTCATACTCCTGTCGCCAGGCATTCATCCCAGGCCGTAGATCTATTTCCCCATCCTGTTCAAGTAACCATCCGGGGCTAGCGGCAGCAATGCCTGCCGTATGCGGAGAGCCCTGAGCTTTCGGGTATGTATCAGCGGCGCTTATGCGAGAATAACAAATCTGTCATTTTCAACACCGCTCCGCCGATTATCTTGATGCTGCGTCAACACAACAAGAACGTAAAGGGGAATTCATGTTTCGTCGTATGGAACGCAATCGTTTTGTCACAATAATGGCCGGCGGCGTTATTTGCCTGTCGAGCCTCTGGGCCAGTACGGCGGATGCCGAGACTACCTTGAGGCTGGCCCACGCTTCCGCACCCGAAAGTCTCATCAATCAGGCCGTCCAGAAATTCGCGGATGAAGTGAGCGAGATCTCGAAGGGGTCAGTCAAGGTACAGATATTTCCGAATGCACAATTGGGCGATGAAGGCCCGATCGCCGACGGCGTGGGTGCAGGGGCAATCGACATCGGCCTCGGTGGCGCGGTGGATGCCATCGATCCGCGCCTCAACGTGCTGTCGCTGCCGTTCCTCTTCAAAGACGCGGACAATGTGCACAAGTTTCTCGATAGCGACGAAGGTCAGAAGGTCCAGCACCTTGGAGAAGACCGCGGCTATCTGATGCTCGGCGTCCTGGATTCCGGCTTCCGCCAGTTCGCGACGAACAAGGCCATCGAAACGCCTGCCGATCTGGCCGGCGTCAAGATCCGCACACCTCCCAATCCGGTGATCCTTGCAACGATGAAGCAGCTCGGTGCGCTCGCGGAATCGATCCCCTTCGGCCAGGTCTACACCGCCCTGCAGTCGCATGTGGTGGCGGCCGTCGAACCTGAGATGCGCGATTATTACGACTCCAAATGGTACGAAGTGGCCAAGAACCTCTCGATATCGAACTACATCTGGACCGCCAATTGGTGGTATATGAACAAGGACAAGTTCGAGTCCCTGAGCCCTGAGGAGCAGGCAGCAGTCAAGAAGTCGGCGCTCGACACCGTGGTCTGGTATCGGGGCGAATTGTCGAAGACATATGCCGATACCCAGAAGAAGCTCGAGGATAAGGGCGTCAAGGTGACCACCGTCAACACGGCACCGTTCGTCGCGCTGGTTGCGCCGGTATACGCCCAGTTTTCGACAGAGTGGGGCGCCGATCTGGTTTCCGCCGTGAAACAAGCCGCCGCTTCCAACTGAGGTAATCCCAATGAATCAAGGTCTTGTGAACCCCTCGCCCGATGGGCGAGGGTGGCTGACGCGCATTTTTGAATTCGTCGGGGTGATTGCCTTCGTCGTCATGTTCGGCTCGACGCTTCTGGGTGTTATCGCGCGCTATTTCGAATTCGGCGGGGTCGAGTGGTCCTTCGAGGTCGCCGGCATCGCCTTCATCTGGATAACCTTCATCGGCGTCATCAATGCGGAGATACGCGGCGAGAATGTCGCGTTCGAGGCTTTGAAGCATAGCGCGCCGCCGCGGCTCCGGGCCGTATTCGAGACCATCTCCACCCTGGTTCTGCTCGCGATGGGAGTTGCCTTCCTCATCAGCGGCTGGGCCGTGTGGCAGCGGTCCTGGATGGTCCCGACCTCGGTGCTGCGTCTTCCAACCGGCGTGATAACCGCGACGGTTCTGATCCTCGGACTGTCTGCGGTCTGCATCGCGATTTCGCGTCTTCCAAAGGTCATCCAGCCGCTTGTCTCCAAACATGAAAAGGAGCGGGCGCTATGACCATCGCGGTTCTCATTCTCAGCTTTTCGTTTCTTCTCCTCATTGGCGTGCCGATCGCCTGGTGCATGGGTGTCGCCAGCCTTCTGACGATCTATGTGGGTCATCTCGGTCTGCCCTTCGCCTGGTTTGCGCAGCAAACCGTCCGTGGCGCGGATGCCATCACGCTGGCGGCCATTCCGCTATTCCTGTTTGCCGGCGAACTGATGAACCGTGGCGGCCTGACTGCCCGCATCATGCGGGTCGCCGAACACGTCTTCGGTCGCATCACCGGCGGTCTCGGATTGGTCAATGTCGCCACGGCCCTGGTTTACGGCGGGATCAGCGGATCCGCCACCGCCGATACCGGCGCGGTCGGATCGATCATGATCCCGGCAATGGCGGAGCGCGGCTATCCCAAGGCCTTTGCGGCAGCGGTCACAGCTGCGTCGGGAACGCTCGGCATCATCGGGCCGCAGAGCGTCATCCTGATCCTCTATGGTGTGCTGACAGGAACGTCGATCGGCGGCCTGCTCGTCGCCGCCTTGATCCCTGGCCTCTTCATTGCGGCCACCTTCATGATCACCTCCTATGTCGTGGCACGGCGACACAACTTCCCGCGCAATGAGACGCCCGCCAGCTGGAGCGAAATCGGAAAGGATGCTCTGGGAGCCCTGCCCGCGCTCCTGATGCCGGCGCTGGTTCTCGGATCGATCATCGGCGGCATCGCCACGGCAACGGAAGCATCGGCGCTTGCCGTCGTCTATTCCTTCCTTGTCGGCATTCTGGTCTATCGCGAGCTGCCGTTGCGTTCGCTTTATTCAGCCGCATCCGCGGCGGTGGCGACAACGGGTGTGATCATGATGATCATGGCGCTTGCAACGCCGTTCGGATGGATCCTGACCGTCGAACAGGTTCCGGCAAATGCCGCCGCCTGGATCACGGGCCTGCACACGACACCGCTCGTCACCATCATTCTGGTTCTGGTTCTGTTGAAGGTGGTCGGTTTCTGGCTGGATTTGGGACCTGCCCTCATCATCCTCGCCCCGATCCTCGTTCCGATCGCACTCGCCGCCGGGCTTACGCCCTATCAGACCGGGATCGTGTTCACGATGACCTTGGGTATCGGGCTGTTCACGCCGCCGATCGGCACCAACATCTTCGTGGTCTGCAATGTTGCAAAGATCGACATGTGGTCCGTCTCGGTGTGGCTCGTTCCCTACTGGATCGCCAGCGTCGTCTGCGTCGCAGCCCTCGTTGCCTTCCCGTCACTGACCGAGTGGCTTCCCCATCTGTTTGGAGTTTAAATAATGCAACACCTGGTTTGCGGGATATCCAGCGGCGGCAGAGCCGTGCCCGATCTCGACGGCAGGCGGTTTCTCGTTGCCAACGCCCAAGGCCCCTATGTATGGGATGATCTTGGCAGAAGATATGTCGATACGGCACTCGGTTTCGGGGCCACGTTCCTTGGGCACACCGATCCGGTCGTGACGGACGCCATTCGCAAAGCAGTGGAAAAAGGCTCGATGCCGGCCTATGCCCATGCGCTTGAGGAAGAGGCTGCCGCCAGCCTCGCCTCGCATACACAGGACCTCACCAAGGTGGTGTTCCTGAATTCCGGCAGCGAGGCCGTGCACTTGGCATGCCGCACGGCGCGGGCGCTGACCGGTCGCCACAAGATCGTCAAGATGGCGGCCGGCTATGATGGCTGGTTCGATGATGTGGCGTTCGGCAATGCAGGTTCGCCCGAAGCGAAGATGGCGATGAACAATCGGCCGTCGAAGGGCGACACCCTGCTCCTGCGCTTCAACGATCGTCAGGATGCTGAGCTGCTGTTCCAGGAGTGCGACGACATTGCCGCGATCGTGCTTGAGCCGATGATGGCGAATGCGGGATGCATTCTGGCGGACCCCGACTATCTGCAATTCGTCTCGTCGCTTGCCCGGCGTCACGGCGCGCTGGTGATCATGGACGAGGTTCTGATGGGGTTCCGCCGCCATGCGGGCCTGGCCAGCCATCTGATGGGCGTTAACCCGGACCTTGCGACCGTCGGCAAGGCGATCGGCAACGGGGTTGCGGTCGCCGCGCTGCTGGGCACACCGGAGCTTATGTCGGCATTTGAGGATCAACGGGTCAACCGGGCGGGCACGTATAACGGCAATCCGGTTGCCTGCGCCGCGGTCAAGGCGGCAATGAGCGTCCTTGACGAGGTCGATTACCCGGCTCTCGACATGGCCGGCGACCGGCTGAGGCGGCACGCGGTCGAAGCCTTCGCGCGGGTGGGTATGGACGTCTGCACGAGCGGCTACGGCACCGTATTCACCATTTGGCGCGGCAAAGACGCTCCATCGAACTATCACGAGGCGGTTCAAAGAGCCGACGCCGACTTCACCGCCAAGCTTCACATGGAGCTAAGGCGCAACGGCGTCATGTCGATGTACAGCACCTATGGCCGTCACTATCTGTCTTCAAGGCATGACGAGCACGCGCTTCAACAATGGGCTGATGCACTGGAGCACGCCGCACAGTCTTTTGTGGACTGATATCCGTGCGGCTCGTGAATGCGCAGACGCGGAGCCGGCAAGGTGCCATGATCGGAACACGGAAGACGAAAGGATAAAGATTTGAACACGATATTCCTTCTCAATGGACCGAACCTCAATCTCCTCGGTAAGCGCCAGCCAGAGATTTACGGATCAGAAACGCTTGAAGATATGGGCGTGCGCTGCCGCAAAATCTGCGATGATCTGGGACTGCAGCTGCGCTTTCACCAAAGCAATCGCGAATACGAGATCATCGACTGGATCCATGAGGCGCGCGAGACCGCTTTCGGCATCATCATCAACCCCGGCGCCTTTACCCACACATCCGTCGCCATCCTGGATGCGTTGAATGCCTTCGACGGCAAGGTGATCGAGGTTCACATCTCGAACATCCACAAGCGCGAGGAGTTCCGCCATCACTCCTACGTCTCCTTGCGCGCGGATGGGGTGATCGCCGGATTCGGCACCGAAGGCTATGATCTTGCGATCAAGCGCATGTCGAGCCTGGGTGCATGAGGGCCGCAACCTTGTCCATCTGCCGGATGGTCAGACGAGCATGCCATACGGCTCGTCAATTGCCGGCACTTGCTCGACGCGGTGACGGGTTCTAGCCTTCGAAGCCGAACCTCTCTGTATCGAAGTCATCCTCGGCGATCTCGGAAGCATCGCTCCAGGCACCGGCTGCATTGTGCTCCAGAGGGAGCGCGGCCCCGACCATGCTCGGCAGCGTCATTTCCATCGTGGTGCCCGGAGGCTGCAAGGCCCATGCGACGAGGGCGCTGGTGGACATGGTGCCGACTCCGGCGGATACTTCGCGGGAAGCGGGAGCTTGCAGGATTGCCATGGGCTGCAGCGTGGCTGTGTCGCTGTTCATGGAAGCCCTTAGCTGGTCCGAAAGCTGCAATTTTCCAGCGAGGTTTCGGCCCACCACCAGGCTTGCGAAAGCCATGGGACTGGGTTTGGTGGTCGGGGTCGCGCCGGTTCCGTCGCTGACAACTGGCCGCAGTGTCGGCAACGGTACAACATAGGATGCAAGGTCGGTGAAGCGTGGAGTTTCCTTGCTCGCGTTTACCTGTTTGTTGAGTTGAAGCTCCAGCCCGCTATTGACCCGCTTTTGAGGTATCGGCAGCATGCTGGTCACGAGGCTTGCGCTCGTCGTGGCCCCGGCGGTGTCTTCCTCAGCCGCAATGCTGGCAATTTCGCTGCGGGCCGGGCGGATGCGCTTCTTGGCGTCCGCGACTGCCAGTTCGTAACGCGGCAGCGGTGAGCCGTCCGCGGGCAAATGCTGGGTTCGCCCATCTGGGAAAAGCCGCACCAGTTCCTGGCGCGACATTCTCGGCCATGCACGGACATTGCCGACATCCAGATGCACAAACGGCGATCCGGAGTTCGGGTAGAAGCCGACGCCGCCAACCTGCATCTGCATGGCGACCGCGCGCAGGGTCGCAAGCTTCACGCCCGGTATGTAGAAGTCCATCGCCTTGCCGAGCGTATGCTGGCTGTGCTTTGCGACACCGGAGCTGCGGGACCGGCCCCGCAACATATTGTTGGTGGATGGCGAGCGATAGGCCGAGACCACATGAATGGCTTCCCTCGCGCCGCTGCGGCGGTAGACCTCCCAGACGAGGTCAAGCAGTTCCGGATCGATCCTGGTCGGCTCGTTCTTTCGCCAGTCACGCAGGAAGCGATTGATCTGCGCCAGGCCCTTCGGATCGAATTTGCCGTCGCGCTTGAAGACGATGGTCGCCTTTTCGCCCGTGTGGGTGAAGAAGAGCTTGAGTGCCCGGTCCTCGGCCGCAGCTGCTGTTGATCCCGCAAAGGCGGCAAGAACCAGCATTGCGATCAGCGCTACACGATGAGCGACGAATGACAAAATCATGGCCGACATTGCCGCTGGAATGGAGAGAAACGCTTGGTGCACGGACACGACTTTCGTCTTTGGTAAAAGACAGGGAACACTGGTGGCGCCGCATCTGCGACGTCGCTTCACCTCCAATTATGGTCAACAGATCCCTAACAGACGGTTTACGGGCGGAATCGCCAAGTGAAGCGCCTCGGACAGCTACCGCCGTTGACGGCCCGATGCGCGCCGCAAGCACCTTGAAGTTGCATGAACTCTGCCGGATGTTCTGTGCCTAGTTGAAGGTCGCGTGAAGTCTGAACTGAAATCCGGATTTGTGGATCTGCGGTTCGTTTTTTCTCGAAGCGATGGGTTGGGATCTCTAGCGCTCAATCCAAGGCGGGCAAGTCATTCAAGCTTAAATAGGCCGAGCTAATAAGTATTGTTTCGTCAAATGGGTGGAAGTTGACCTGTTTTGAAGCAATAAATGAGAAGTTCTTCATGAGTTACGGTTGATATAGCGGATTTTGTTTTAAAACTTAATGAATCTCTAATTTACATCAAATATCGCAAAGTAAATATTAACCAAAATCGCCTTATAAATCTTCAGCTCGATAACCGTCTTGCGGAGGGGTAATAGTGAGAAAGACCATACTGGCTGCTTTTGTGATGGCGATATCCGCCTCGACTGCAAGTGCACAGACGATCGGCGTATCGATGTCCGGTCTGGATAAATTCAGAACAGCATTGCTCAACGGAGTCCTTTCGCAGGGAAAGACGATTTCCGGGCTGAAACTTGTCGTACAGAACGCCGAAGGCGACAAGGAGGTTCAGAAGGCACAAGTTCAGCAGTTCATAGCCGATAAAGTCGATGCCATTATCCTGGCTGTCTCCGATGGCGATCTCGGCCCGCAGATGACCAAGCTTGCCGCCGATGCCCATATTCCACTGGTCTATATCAATAACGTCCCCTCGAACCTGGCGGATCTGCCGGAAAACCAGGTCGTGGTCGCGTCCGATGAAGCGGAATCGGGAACGATGCAGACGAAGGAAGTCTGCTCTCTCCTGAAGGGCAAGGGGCGCCTCGTGGTGCTGATGGGCGAACCCTTCCATGCGGCTGCCCGCGCCCGCACGCAGGACATCGACAATGTCATCGCCACGCCTGAATGCAAGGGTCTCCAGATCGTGGAACGCCAGGCTGCCTATTGGTCGAGCGATTATGCCGATCAGCAGATGCAGGAATGGCTGTCGGCAGGGGTGAAGTTCGACGCGGTCATTGCCAATAACGACGAGATGGCGGTCGGTGCGATCCGCGCCATGAAGAGGAACGGCATGTCGATGAAGGACGTCGTCGTTGCAGGCGTCGATGCCACCGACGATGCCCTGGCAGCGATGCAGGCCGGCGATCTCGATGTCACCATTCTACAGAGCGCCGTCGGGCAGGGCGCGACATCGGTCGATGCCGCAATCAAGCTCATCAACGGGCAGAAGGTGCCGCGAGAAAACAACGTGCCCTTCGAGCTCGTGACGCCACAAAATATCGCCCAATATCTGCCGAAGACCCAGTGAGCACAAGGGGATCATCATGTTGCGCTTTTGGAATAAACTAGGCATCCGCGCGCAGATTACGGCGGGCTTTCTGCCGTTGATCCTGCTTATGAGCTTGCTCTCGGTCAATGCGATTTCCGGTATGGAGGGACTTTCGTCCATCTTCTCCTCCTACCGCAGCACCGCCGGCCAGAGCCTCGCCATTTCCGGCTACAGCGACCAGCTGAACGAGATTCAGATGTCGGTGGAAGCTTTCCGGTCCAGCCCGACCCAGGAGGTCGTGAACCGTTTTCGCGCCGGCGTGAAGGCGTTTGACGCCGACGACCAGCGTTTTGCGGGCGACAGTACTCTGCAGACTGGAATGGCAGCCATCCGTCAGGACATTGCCACCTACGGCAAGGCTTTCGAGCAGATCGTATCCCTGCATGCAAGGCGCGATGCCTTGATCTCCAAGGTCACCGAGTTCGGCCCCTGGACCAGCATTGCGCTCAACGACGTTATGCGCAGCGCCTGGCGACAGAACGATGTGACGCTGCTGCACATGACCGGCGCGACGCTCGAGGCATTGAACCGCAGCCTCTATTTCTCTGAGCGCTTCATCCATGCGGGCGATCTGGCATCCTACGACACCGCTCAGTCGGCGCTCAACGACGCCATGGCTTTGAACGATGCGGCAGCCAAGGCGGCAAAGGGTGACCTGCAACGCAAGCGTATTCTGGGCGCTGGTCAGCTGATGCAGAACTATACAAGCCGTCTGGGTGACGTAAGGGACGTATTGCTGGCGACCAACAAGATCCGCGAAAGTGAACTGAATGTCCTGGCACCGAAAATCGCCACCGGCTTCAAGGATCTGCAGGCCACCGTTATGGATGCGCAGAAGGCGCTCGATGGCTCAGTCGATACGACGGTCGCCTCTGCGGCCCGCTCGACGCTCGTAATCAGCGGTCTTCTGATCGTAATTGGTCTCGTGCTTGCCTATTTTGTCGGCCAGCTGATTTCATCGGCTGTGCGCAAGATGGCACGGACGATGGAGCGGCTTGCGCATGGCGACGACACGATGGTGGTGGACGGCACCGAACATCGCCACGAGCTCGGCGCGATGGCACGCTCGCTGAAGGTCTTCCAGGAAACGGGACGCGGCAAGGTCATGGCGGAAGCCAATGCCGAACGTGCCCGCCTTGCGGCCGAAGAGGAGCGTCTGCGTCAGGAAGCCG
This sequence comes from Rhizobium sp. AP16, assembly GCF_000281735.1. Lineage (NCBI taxonomy): Bacteria > Pseudomonadati > Pseudomonadota > Alphaproteobacteria > Hyphomicrobiales > Rhizobiaceae > Rhizobium > Rhizobium sp. AP16. The sequence goes on from NZ_AJVM01000074.1 coordinate 108,959, forward strand.
AGCGGCTTGCCGATGCCCAGGTGATGGAACATGCCTTCCAGCAGATTTCCCTGGGTCTCGATGCGCTCTCGAAGGGCGACCTTACCGTCCGTGTCGGCGAGGTTGACGGTCGTTATGTCCGCATCCGGGATCATTTCAATAACTCGGTCTCCAGTCTGGAAGAGGCTCTCGATTCCGTCATCCGCGCGGTCGGCACGATCAGGTCCGGCCTTACGGAGATATCAACGGCTTCGAACGATCTCGCTCGCCGCACGGAACAGCAGGCCGCTTCGCTTGAGGAGACCGTGGCTGCGCTGGGCGATGTAACGCGGGGCGTCAATGGCACGGCGGAAGGCGCAAGTCATGCTCAGGGCGCGGTCGCCACTGCGCGCGCCAATGCCGAGAACGGCGGGGCGATCGTTGCTCGCGCCATCGCGGCCATGACCGAGATCCAAAGCTCATCGTCGAAGATCGGCAATATTATCGGCGTCATCGACGAAATCGCCTTCCAGACCAACCTTCTCGCCCTGAATGCGGGCGTGGAAGCGGCGCGTGCGGGCGAAGCGGGGAAAGGCTTTGCCGTCGTCGCCCAGGAAGTGCGCGAGCTTGCACAACGGTCAGCCAGCGCCGCCAGGGAGATCAAGGCACTGATCTCTACGTCTTCCGCCCAGGTTAAGGCAGGCGTGGAACTCGTCGGTGAATCCGGCACGTCGCTCGCGCAGATCGTCGAGCAGGTTAGCGCGATGAGCGCCACGGTCGCAGAGATCGCGGTGGCTGCGCGTGAACAGGCTGCCAGCCTGAGAGAGGTCTCGGCGGCCGGGGATCAGATGGACAAGGTCACTCAACAGAACGCAGCGATGGTGGAAGAGACCACGGCGGCGGCCCAGAGCCTGACCCAGGAGACCGAAAACCTCGCCGATCTGGTGCACCGGTTCAGGACACGCAGCGCGGCGACATCAGGACAACGTCAGTACGCCATGGCATCTTAGTGCCGGCGCCAGAAGCATGCTGAAGAACGGGCCGGGTTGCCGACTGCGCAACCCGGCCCGTTCGTCTTGTGCCTATTGGACACGATCGCGGATCGTGGGAGTGCACCAGTCGCAAGTGGCTACTTGGTGTTCTTCGCCTGCTGCCATTCGCCCTCGGCATCCATTTCGACGCGCTTGTTGCCGCGGTAGAAGATCGGCTTTCCTGTGTTCTTGTCCATGGAAAACCGGCTGGGCGAAAATTTCGCCTTCTCACGTCCCTGCAAAGCGAGCGCAAGCGCTTCCTTGAACTTCCCATTTTTGCAAAGAGCGATGAAATCTTCTTCGTTCATTGAACATACCTGATTGACGCTAGGCTGGTTTCTTTAACCAGAAAACCGCTCAGAGTCTTCGACAACCATCGACCCAGGAACAGTTTTTCGCCTTGCATCCTCGATACCCCATCTTCGCGGAGCGGCCAAGGGTTGGCAGATCCGTGGTTCAGGAGGCCTTTGCTTCGAAAGCGGGTGGGAAGTCACCCAGCGATTTCGCCTTGAGGATCAGAGCCTCGATATCCTGCTCGACGATCGCTTCAAGGTCAGCGAAGCTGTCGATGACATAGTAGATCGGCTGGACGATATCGATCCGGTAGGGCGTTCTGAGGACATCCAGCAGATCGAAGGGCCGGAACTCGCAGGCCTTGCCCTCCATGGCGGCCTTCGCTTCGCTTGGAGATGAGACGATACCCGCGCCGAAGCAGCGGCGGCCCTCCGGCGTATTGATCAGACCGAATTCGACGGTGAACCAGAAGATACGGAACAGATGCCAGGAATAGCCCTTGCCGAGGCGGACGGCGGTTTCGCCGAAATGTCGCACGAAATTGGCATAGCTCTGGTTGGTCAGCAGCGGGCAGTGGCCGAAGACCTCATGGAACAGGTCTGGTTCCTCGATATAGTCGATATGCTCGCGGCGGCGCAGGAAGGTTGCGAGCGGAAACTTGCCCTGTGACAGGAGTTCGTAGAAGCGCGAAGGCGGAATGAGCGCCGGTACGCCTTCGACGCCGAAGCCGGTGGTCTCGTTCAGGCGCCGGTTGACGTCGAGAAGCTGGGGGACCTTGTCCGCCTTAAGCCCCAGGGTTTTGACACCGTCCAGATATTCGCGGCAGGCCATGTTGGTCAGCAGTTTCAACTGGCGTTCGTAGAGTTCGCCCCAGATCGCATCCTCTTCGGCGGTGTAAGCATATAGACCATCCGGGCCAGGCAATTTGGCGGTGTAGCTGCTTTCCTTGACCATAGCTCGATCCTCCCAGATGCTGCGATATTCTTGTAATTATGCTCCGGATTTGGAGGATTTTCTTTTCTTTCGTGCTGGATATTGCCATGTTGATGGCAAATATTCTCGGATCTGGTATGGGAAATGAAAGAACCTGGGAATTTTCATCGCAAGCTTCTGCAATTGATCCAGGCCGATGGCAGCCTTTCGCTGGCGGAGTTGGCGGAAAAAGCCGGGATGTCGCAGAGTTCGGCCTGGCGGAAGATCCAGGAGCTGGAGGCAGACGGCGTCGTGCGCAAGCGCGTGACGCTGCTCGATCCGGGAAAGCTCGATCTCAAGCTCTGCGTGATTGCCCATGTCACGCTCGAAGATCACCATGAGGAGGCGGTTGCGTCTTTCGCCTCGGTCGTGCTGGAGCGGCCGGAGATCATGGAGTGCTATGCGCTATCCGGCGCCTTTGACTACATGCTGAAGATCCGGGCTAAGGATGTAGAAAGCTACGAGGCTTTTATGACCCGCTATCTCATGCGCAACCCGCATGTACGCACGGTGGTGTCGAGCTTCGTGCTGCGCGAGCTGAAATTCTCGACCGAATTGCCGCTCTAGCACGCGGTCAGCTATGTGGCATCGGGACGGGAAGTCCCTCAAACGTCTTGAGCGTGTCGAGGACGATCGAGGTCTTCACATGCTGCACGGACTCGTGCGGCAACAGAATGTCGTTGACGAACCTCGAGAGGTCGGTGAGCCCGCGGGTCGCTACCTTCAGGTGATAATCCATTTCACCGGTCAGCGCGTAGGCTTCGAGAACTTCCGGCAGTCCGCTGATCAGCTGGGAAAACCGTTGAGCATTGTCCCTGTTGTGGGTTGCGAGCGTCACCGAAATGACCACCAGCATATCCAGGCCCAGCTTCTGCCTGTCCAGATTGGCCTGGTAGCCGCGAATATATCCCTCAGCCTCCAGTCTCGTCCGCCGGCGCGAGCACTGCGAAGGGGAAAGCGCGATCCGCTCGCCCAACTCATTATTCGTCAACCTGCCGTCCTTTTGCAGCTCCTGAAGCAGGCGCAAATCGAACTTATCGAGCTGTCCATCCATTGCATGAAATCCATAAAACTCTCACGATCCGTGCATAAAATCCGCCATGTGCATGAATAATGCAAGTACATTGCATGCATTTTGGATCACACTTTGCGCAGTCGAAATGCAAATTTCTCTGGAGGAGAAAATGGGTCCTTTTCCGCACGATGCGCCGCCACCGGAAATCAGCGCTGACAATCCAGCCGGTACCGACGGCTTCGAATTCGTCGAATTCGCTCATCCGGAACCCGAGAAGCTGCGCGAGCTCTTCACGCGCATGGGTTATGTTCCGGTCGCCAAGCACAAGACGAAAGACATCACCGTCTGGCGGCAGGGCGATATCAATTATCTCCTCAATGCCGAAGCGGGCAGCCATGCCGCGCGTTTCGTTGGAGAGCACGGCCCCGCCGCCCCGTCGATGGCCTGGCGCGTTGTCGATGCCAAGCATGCCTTCGATCATGCCGTGTCAAAAGGTGCCGTTCCCTATGAGGGGGACGACAAGGCACTCGATGTCCCGGCGATCGTCGGCATCGGCGGGTCGCTGCTCTATTTCATCGAGACCTATGGTGCGAAGGGGTCGGCTTATGACGCGAACTTCAATTGGCTCGGCGATCGCGACCCGCGTCCCGAAGGCGTCGGCTTCTATTATCTTGACCATCTGACCCACAATGTCTTCCGCGGCAACATGGACAAGTGGTGGGCTTTTTACCGCGAATTGTTCAACTTCAGGCAGATCCACTTCTTCGACATCGACGGGCGCATTACCGGTCTGGTGAGCCGCGCCATCACCTCGCCCTGCGGCAAGATCCGTATTCCGCTGAATGAATCGAAGGACGATACGAGCCAGATCGAGGAGTTCCTGAAGAAATACAAGGGCGAAGGCATCCAGCATATCGCTGTGGGAACGGAAGACATCTACGAGGGCACCGACAGGCTCGCCGGCAATGGGCTGCGTTTCATGCCTGGCCCGCCGGAGACCTATTACGACATGTCCTATGCACGCGTGAACGGCCATGACGAACCCATCGCGCGCATGAAGAAACATGGTATCCTTATCGACGGCGAAGGTGTGGTGAATGGCGGCATGACGAAGATCCTGCTGCAGATCTTCTCAAAAACCGTCATTGGCCCGATCTTCTTCGAATTCATCCAGCGCAAGGGCGACGAAGGCTTCGGCGAGGGCAATTTCCGCGCCCTTTTCGAGTCGATCGAGGCGGATCAGATCAAACGTGGCGTGATCGGTACAGCGGCAGAATGATCTCTAGGTGATCCTGCGCCTGCGTGGGATCGCCCTCAGTTTTCGGGAGGAATTGAGCGATGGACCAGACAATGACCCAGGCTTCGGACAAAGAGGCCTCGGTGGCGGATAAGCTGCAATATATGCCCGGATTCGGCAATGACTTCGAAACTGAAACGCTTCCCGGTGCCTTGCCGCAAGGCCAGAACAGTCCGCAGAAATGCAACTATGGTCTTTATGCCGAGCAGCTTTCCGGCTCACCCTTCACCGCGCCCCGAGGGACGAACGAGAGGTCCTGGCTCTATCGCATCCGCCCGAGCGTGCGCCATACCCGCCGTTTTTCAAACGTCTCCTATCCGCACTGGAAATCCGCGCCCTGCCTGGACGACCATTCACTACCCCTCGGCCAGCTTCGTTGGGGCCCCGTGCCCGCACCGGACGAGAAGCTGAGTTTTCTTGACGGGGTTCGGACGATGACGACTGCAGGCGATGTCCTGACGCAGACGGGGATGGCCGCGCATGTCTATGTCTTCAACGAGGACATGGTGGATGATTATGCTTTCAACGCCGACGGCGAGCTCCTGATCGTCCCGCAGGTCGGCGCCATCCGCGTGTTCACCGAAATGGGCATCATGGATGTCGAGCCTTTGGAGATAGTTCTCATCCCCCGGGGCATGATGTTCAAGGTGCTGCGCAAAGGCGACGAGAAGGTTTGGCGCGGCTATATCTGCGAGAATTACGGCGCGAAGTTCACGCTGCCGGATCGTGGGCCGATCGGCGCGAACTGCCTGGCAAATCCGCGCGATTTCAAGACGCCGGTCGCGGCCTACGAGGACAAGGAAACGCCCTGCCGCGTGCATGTGAAATGGTGCGGAAAGTTCTACGTCACCGAGATCGGCCACTCGCCTCTCGATGTCGTTGCCTGGCACGGCAACTACGCGCCCTTCAAATATGACCTGCGGACATTTTCCCCGGTTGGCGCGATCCTGTTCGATCACCCCGATCCGTCGATTTTCACCGTGCTGACCGCGCCGACCGAAAGTGCCGGCACGGCAAATGTCGATTTCGTGATCTTTCCGCCGCGCTGGCTGGTCGCCGAGCATACCTTCCGCCCGCCCTGGTATCACCGCAACATCATGAGCGAATTCATGGGCCTGATCCATGGTCAGTATGATGCCAAGGAGGAAGGCTTCGTGCCGGGCGGCATCAGCCTGCACAATATGATGCTTCCCCATGGGCCGGACGCTTCAGGCTTCGAAAAGGCATCCAATTCCGAGCTCAAGGCAGTGAAGCTGGATCACACCATGGCCTTCATGTTCGAGACCCGCTACCCGCAGCAGGTGACGAAATACGCCGCGGAGCTCGAAACGCTGCAGGACAATTATCTGGAGTGCTGGGACGGGTTGGAGCGCAGGTTCGACGGGACACCTGGCATCAAGTGAAGACCGGCCATTCATCCTCCGACACTGGAGCCAGGACATGAAGCTCGCGACATTGAAAGATTCCACACGGGACGGGCGGCTCGTCGTCGTCTCCCGCGACCTTACCCGCTGCTCCGAGGTCGGTCATATCGCCCGCACCTTGCAGGCAGCGCTCGACGACTGGGAGCATGTGGCGCCGAGACTGGCGCTGATTGCCGAGGGTATAGAGACAGGCGCCCAGCCGACAATCCGGTTTCACGAGCATGACGCCGCTTCGCCTTTGCCGCGAGCCTATCAGTGGGCCGACGGTTCGGCCTATGTCAATCATGTCGAGCTAGTGCGCAAGGCACGCAATGCCGAGATGCCGGCGAGCTTTTGGGTGGACCCATTGATGTATCAAGGCGGCTCGGACAGCTTTCTCGCGCCGCGCGATCCGATCCTGGCGGCCGACGAGGCCTATGGCATCGACATGGAGGGCGAGGTCGCCGTCATTGTCGGTGATGTGGCCATGGGGAGCAATGCGGAGGTTGCGCGTACCGCCATCCAGTTGATGATGCTCGTCAATGACGTATCGCTGCGTGGTCTCATCCCGGAAGAGCTGGCGAAGGGATTTGGTTTCTTCCAGTCCAAGCCCGCATCGGCTTTTTCTCCAGTCGCGGTGACGCCGGACGAGCTTGGAGAGGCGTGGGATGGCGGCAAGCTGCATCTGCCGCTGCTCGTGAACCTGAACGGCAGGGCCTTCGGCAAGGCGAATGCCGGCGTCGATATGACATTCGATTTCGGCCAGCTGATCGCCCATGCCGCCAAGACCCGCGATCTGGTGACCGGCACGATCATCGGCTCGGGAACCGTGTCCAACAAGCTGGAGGGCGGGCCGGGCAAGCCGATCGAGAATGGAGGCGATGGCTATTCCTGCATCGCCGAGATCCGGATGATCGAGACGATCGAAAGCGGGTCGCCAAAAACTCCATTCCTGAAATTCGGCGATCAGGTCCGCATCGAGATGAAGGATCGGGCCGGCCATTCGATTTTCGGGGCGATCGAGCAGACTGTCGAGCGATATAGTGGGGGCGGGGCGATATGAACGAGGTCGTTCTCTACGACTATTGGAGATCGTCCGCGAGCTACCGCGTCCGTATCGCGCTCAACATGCTGGGGATTGGCTACAGGACAGTGCCGATCAACCTTTTGGAGGGAGAGCATAAAAAACCGGACTATCTTGCGCTGAACCCGCAGGGTCTCGTGCCGACATTTGTGATCGACGGAAGGACGCTGACGCAGTCGCTTTCGATCATCGAGTATCTAGCCGAAACCTGGCCGGAGAGTGGATTGCTGCCCCGTGACCCCGCTGGCCGGCAACAGGTTCGAGCGCTTGCCTATGCGATCGCCGTGGACATCCATCCCATATGCAACATGCATGTCGTGGCAGAGGTCATGACCCTGACAGGCAAGGCCGAGGCCCGAGAGGAATGGATGAAGCACTTCATCTCGGATGGACTGCGTAAACTTGAGGTGATGCTCGGCGAATTCGATGGTGCCTTCAGTTTTGGCGATCGGCCGACGATGGCGGACCTTTGTCTCGTTCCGCAAGTCTATAACGCCCGCCGCTGGGGCGTGGACCTGACCGAGCTCAAGCGCATCGTTGATATCGATGGCAAGTGTGCCGAACTGCCGGCCTTTCAGGCGGCGCATCCCGACCGTGTGAGATCATAACGGAAAGTATTGCTCGCCGGAGCCCCGTCGTCACCTCGTAGAAAGCAGCAAGCTTGAATCGGCGGCCAGTGTCGTGACGGTCACGTTCTGCGGTCTTGGGTGATGCAGCGCGAGCGCCATCAGATGATCACACGTTGGCTGGAAGCGGCGGAGTAGCCAGTGTGCGGGATCGCCGGCCAGTTCGTCGTCGAACCGGATCGATAGCGGATCGAGTGTAAATGCAAAGGAGTCCAGCGGCTGCGCCAGTCCCTTACCGATCGCTTTCACGTAGGCTTCCTTGAGGGTCCAGAATGTCAGGAAGACTTCATGGGCAAGCTCCGGTGCAACGCCCGCCAGATGCGCGCATTCGGCGGGCGCGAAGAAGTGCTCGGCGAGATCGATGGCGGGTTTTCGGTCGAGCCATTCCACGTCGATCCCCACATCATGATCCAGCGTCAGGATCGCGGCTGCTAGTCCGTGCGTATGCGATAGATTGAGACGCAACCGGGGACCGGAATGCGGCGAGATGACTTCCGGCTTGCCGTGATCGCCTGTCGTGAAGCGCCAGCCGGTCGGGTCGCCGCCGGCATACGTTGAGAGTAGGCTGCGCCCAAGGGCATGCGCCGCGATATAGGATGAACGGTCGCGCTGGAAATGAAAACGAGCGGCGCGTGCGCGCTCGGTGTCATCGAGCAGCGCTTCCAGTTGCGGTAAATGCCGCTCGGCATCGTCGGTACGCATCCACCAGACGACGACTTCGTCTTTTGCCATCATGCATCAAGCTCCCGCTGGCACCTTGTCTTAAGCACCAATGTGGCAGGCAGCCGCCGGATGCAGGTCACTGATTGCCAGAAGTCTCATGCCATTTACTTATCGAAAACGAATGCGGATGTAAGCCCCGGATTTTCCCGGTCTTTCAGGCGGCCGACATTGCTATGTCAACCGCCAGGCCCATAATCTCAGCCGTCGATGATGGCGACTGCCCGCGTCCAGCCGGCGGAAGCGCGCTCGATCTTGACGGGGAAGCAGCTGATCTTGAAACCCGTCGAGGGAAGTGCTTCGAGATTGTGCAGTTTCTCGATATGGCAATATCCCCGGTGCCGCCCCGCCTTGTGACCTTCCCAGATCAGCGAGGCGTCGCCGGTCGATGCATATCGTCTGGCCGTGTGGACGAAGGGAGCATCCCAGCTCCAGCCGTCGGTGCCGGTCACCTTCACGCCGCGTTCCAAGAGATACATGGTCGCCTCGTATCCCATGCCGCAACCGCTGGCGACATAATCGTTCTGGCCGAAACGTTTGCCCGCCGACGTGTTGACGACGACGATTTCCAGAGGCTTCAGGGTGTGTCCGATGCGTTCAAGCTCGGCTTCGACATCCGCAGCGGTGACGACATAGCCGTCTTCGAAGTGACGAAAGTCCAGCTTGACGCCCGGTTGAAAGCACCATTCCAGCGGGATCTCATCGATCTTGAGCGCGGGCAGGCCATAATCCATGGTGGAGTGATAGTGCCACGGCGCATCAAGATGGGTGCCGTTATGCGTCGTAAGGGTGACGCGCTCGACGGCCCAGCCTTCGCCGTCCGGTAGATCTTCGGCGGCAAGACCCGGAAAGAACGGCAGAATCTGTGAAAGGCTCTGCTTGTGATCGATGTATTCGATGTGAGGAATCTGGACCGGAGGATCCGCCGGGATATCGTTGGCTATCGGCACCGACAGATCGACAATGGTTTGCGCCATGATTTGTTTTTCCTCAATTCCACCCGTCGGTCCTGATCGATGCCGACGAGATGCGAGCCCCAAGCGGCTATTTCCTTAGCCCGTTGGTTTCGGGCCGAAAAGTGATTGAGGATTGTAAAGCCGAAGATGCGCTCTCGCGCAGTCGAGGCCTTGGTATTTGCTGTCAGTCTGCTCTTCGGAACGCAATCTGCGCCGCCCTGTTCAAGGCGACCGGAAGCACCGACATGTGATTTTCGCCTGCATATTCTTCGAACATGACTTTCCCCGGCAGCGTGGCCGACCCCGCCAGTCGCAGGGCCATTTCCTGGGCATATCCCACCGTCCGGGTTTCCCTGGCGCGCTCCTGCCGCTTCTGTTCCTCCGGCGTTCCCTTGTGAAAGGGTGCCAGCACCTCGCCCTCATATTGACCGGCAGACAGATGCAGCTCGATGTCGAGGAAAGCCTCATGCTCTGCCAGGAACGTTTTTTCCGCCGCAAGGATCGCCGCATCTTCCCAGAATATCGCCGGGCTCGCCGCGACCCATCGGTTGAAGGCGGTGGGTTTTGAAAACAGGGCGTAGAGGGCGAACAGCCCGCCGAAGGAATGGCCGAACAGGGTCTGGCGGGAGCGGTCGATGGGAACTTGCTCTTCGACCCAGGGCTTCAATCGCTCTTCGATAAAGGTGAGGAACTCGCCGCCGCCGCCTGTTCTGACATCCGGTGTGTCGGGAAAGAAGGGCGGATAGACCCGGCCGGGAGGCGGGCTCAAATCCCAGGAACGTCGCAGCGGATCATAGGGTTCATCGGTGGGATAGCCGATGGCGACGACGACGCCGTCGCAGACATTGGTCCCGTTCGGATAGGAAGCTTGCACCTTCAAGGCATCGACCGTCGTCGCGAAGCAGGCGTTGCCGTCCGTGAGATACAAAACAGGCCACCCCTCGGGCGGGGGTGTCTTGGCGGGGCGGTAGAGAAAGATGCGATAGGACTCGTTGGCATTGCCGGAGCTGAGATCGGCAAAACTGGCGTCGGCGATCGTCACGGGCGCAAGCGACGCCTCTGTCGCGCTGGATGACGGGTTGGGCATGTTCTCTCCGCAGGGTCGAGCGACCGATAGCGCTGCGCGGTTCCTTTTTGGAATCGCGTGGCCGACTCGAAATATGATTTAATTCCTCATATTATTTTGGCAATGCTCTGGCAAGCAGATGGTCAGCCTCTGTGGCGGCAACTAAAAATTGAGTAGAGCAATAATATCCGATGCTGATCCGTGCGTTTTTCAACAGATTCGAGGCGTACGAGATCAAAAATGGTAAAAAGATGACTATTTAAATCATGTATTCTTGACGAAGTCCGGTATGACGATCTAGTTTGCGCCATCTTTTCAGGAATGGGTGGACAGGGCTCGTTATGGCGTTTAAATCATTCAATAATATCATTTACTTAAAGAGAGATAGATTCTATCTGGCGCGCACGACGACGGCGCTTGCCACGGTGCTTGCATTGAGCGGGAATGCCTTTGCCCAGGACTCCTCAGCCAATGGGAGTGCAGGGAACGCGACGCAGCTTGCTCCGATTGTCGTTAACGGCAATACAAGTGATGCGAGCGATAATTCTACCGTCGCAGCCAAGAAGAGCAAGGGCGCCACGAAGATCGATACGCCGCTGGTCGAGACACCGCGATCCGTTTCCGTGATCACAAAGAAGGAAATGGAGGAGCGCGGCGCCCAGGACATCATCGAGGCGGTGCGTTATTCCGCCGGCGTCCAGACCGGCTCCTATGGTTTCGATCCACGCTTCGATCAGGTCTATATCCGCGGCAATGACGTTACCACCACGGGTGATTTTCGCGACGGTCTGCGGCAACCCTATATGAATTACGGGATGTTCCGCACGGATCCCTATTCGCTCGACCGGGTCGAAGTGATCAAGGGGCCGACATCCGTGCTTTATGGCCCAGGCTCGCCGGGCGGCATCGTCAACAAGATCTCGAAGCTGCCGACGGATGAGACGATCAGGGAGGTCGGGGCCGTCTATGGAACATCGGACCGTGCCCAGACCATGTTCGACTTTGGCGGCCGGGTCAATCAGGACGATGACAGCATGCTGTACCGGATCGTCGGTCTCGCGCGAAAGGGCGACACCAATTTCGATATTGCCGACGATCGCTATTTCATACAGCCGTCCTTCACCTGGAAGCCGGACGATGCCACGAAATTCACGGTTTATGGCTCGGCACAGTCCACCGAAGGCGATGCCAATGTCGGTGCGCTGACCGGCCCCGACGGCAATGTCCTCAAATTGCGCGCGAGCGATCCGGACTATGACTATCAGAAGACGCGCCAGCAGCAGGTCGGTTACCAGTTCGAACACGAGTTCGACGGCGGCTTCACCTTCCGCCAGAATCTGCGCTATTCTCATCTGGATCTGAAAGCGCGCTATCTCGCCGTCTACAGCTGGACCGGTAATGTCGCTCATCGCGGCGCGAGTGCAATCAGCGATACCATGAACGTCTTCCAGGTCGACAACCAGCTTGAATCGAAGTTCGATACCGGTCCGGCCGCCCATACCGTGCTGTTCGGCTTGGACTACACCCATATGAACGATTCCTTCGCGTATGGGTTTGATTCGACGGCCAGCGCGGCCTACGACTTCGATATTGATAATCCGACTTACGGGGTATCAGGTCCGACGCCGGAGTATAATTACAGCCGGGTCGGCGCCAGCATGCAGCAGATCGGCGCTTACGCCCTTGATCAGATCGAACTCGACAAATGGCGCTTCACGCTCGGCGGGCGCCAGACCTGGGTCAAGCAATCGTCGGATACGACCTACGTATCCTCCGGAACGAGCACGGACGACAGCCTCAGCAAGCATGCTTTTTCAGTCCAAACCGGCGCGCTCTATCTCTTCGACAACGGCATTGCACCCTTCACCAGCTATTCGACCTCCTTCGATCCGGTCACGCAGCGATCCGCCTCCGGCCAAATCCTGGATCCCACGAAGGGTGAACAATACGAGCTGGGTGTGAAATATCAGCCGCCGGGCACCGACATTCTATTGTCCGCCGTTGCTTATAACCTCGTCGAGAAGAACAAGCCCGTCTTGGTCAATCCGCTGACACTTGTCTATGCTTCGCTTGGTGAGGTTACCAACAGGGGTATTGAGCTGGAGGCCAAGGCGAACGTCACAGACGGTTGGGATGTGATTGCGGCCTATTCCTACAATCACTCCGAAATCACTGCCGGCGACGACACTGGTAACGCACCTGCGGTTACGCCGAAGAATATTGTCAGCTTGTGGTCGAACTATACTTTCCAGGAGGATACGGCCGCAAACGGCCTTACGGTCGGCACCGGCATTCGCTACACGGGCAAGACCTATACCAGCACGGCCAACACCGCCAAGAATGATGCAAGCTTCTATCTGGATGCGGCGCTCTCCTACGATTTCGGTGCAATCGACCAGAAATACAAAGGCCTGACGGCATCCGTCGACGTCCGCAACATCGCCAACCGGCGCCTGACGGTCTGCAACGAAGGCTATTGCTACCTGGGCCAGGGCCGCAACATCACCGCTTCGCTCAAATATCGCTGGTAATGTGATTCACGCGTCGCCCTTTATGTAGAGGGCGACGCGTCATATGCCGCCAGGCTCCGTTCGTCTGAAAGCGATGATCCCTGGCGCCACTCCGGAATAATGATGCATCCCGCCCGCGGCGGAAAATTGCAATGGCTGCGATGTTCGTTGTAAATAGTCCGCCCGCTTGATCTTGGAGGAGATGCAGCATGGACCGATTCATGGGCGGTTGCCTGTGCGGCAATGTCCGCATCGTAGCGGTGGGGCTCCCATACCGGGTCGGCCTTTGTCACTGTCTCGACTGCCGCAAGCATCATGGCGCGCTTTTTCACGCTTCCGCGATCTTCCCTCAGGATGCGGTGACGGTTGATGGCGAAACACGCGACTACGCCGGGCGGTTTTTCTGCCCCCGCTGCGGCTCGCCCGTTTTTGCGCGCACCGCGGACGAAATCGAGGTGAACCTGGGGTCCCTCGATGCTCCTGACCAGCTGATGCCAACCTACGAACTCTGGACAATACGCCGCGAAGCCTGGCTGCCGCCGTTTCCGCTCACGAAACGATACGACCGCGATCGTGACGATGCGAGCCGCTTTGAGGAATAGGTCGCACGTCACATGCGTGGGATGCCTCCGAGGTTTTTGTCCGCTTCATGACGTGCCGACCCATTTGGAGGTCGGTGATATCTCCGGGCGGGCTGCGACACCAGCCCGCCTTTCTTCCTTCTTACTTAGAGCAATTCCAGGAAAAGTGTGCTGCGGTTTTCCGTCCGGAATTGCGTAAAAACAAAGGGCTAGAGTGTTACTGCGCTTCAGTGAAACGCTGAAACGCTCTAGGCAAGATACTGGCCGCCATTGGCGGTCAGTGTCGATCCGGTGATGAAGCCGGCCTCATCGGAGGCAAGGAAGACCACGCAACGCGCGATTTCCTCGGGCTCGCCAAGGCGGCCGACCGGTATCTGCGGGAGGACGTGTTCCTTCAGCACCTTTTCCGGCATGGCCCGAACCATCTCCGTGCCGATATAGCCGGGGCAAATGGCGTTGACGGTGATCCCCTTTGCCGCACCTTCCTGTGCCAGCGCTTTCGTGAAGCCGAGATCGCCGGCTTTCGCGGCGGAGTAATTGGCCTGGCCGAGCTGGCCCTTTTGCCCGTTGATCGAGGAAATATTGATCACCCGGCCGAAATTCCGCTCGCGCATCCCCGGCCATACCGGATGGGTCATGTTGAACAGCCCACTCAGATTTGTGCTGATGACCGCATTCCAGTCCTCGGGTGAGATCTTGTGGAACATGCCGTCGCGGGTGATGCCGGCATTGTTGACGAGCACGTCGATCGGCCCGAGATCGCCCTCGACCCGGGCAATCCCTTCCTTGCAGGCCTGATAATCGCGAATGTCCCACCGGTAGACCGGAATGCCGGTCTTTTCCCGGAACGCGCGAGCGACGTCATCATTGCCGACATAGCTGGCCGCAACCCTGTAACCCGCCTCTCGCAGAGCAATGGAAATCGCCGCGCCAATCCCGCGCGTGCCTCCCGTTACCAAAGCGACCCTGGTCATGTTTATCTCCCTGCCATTTTCGTGTGAACCCGGTTTCGATATCAACCGGGACAGAGGGATGCCTTTGTCATCAAGCTCTCCTTCTGCGAAGCAGCAGGATCAACAGCAGCGGTGCTCCGACCAGCGCCGACACGAGGCCCGCCGGGATCTGATAGGGAAAGGCGATCATTCTGCCGAACCAGTCGGCGAGCACCATCAGCCCCCCGCCGGCCAGTGCCGCGCCGGCAAGCTGCGGCATGGCGCGCCGCATTCCAAGCTCGCGCGCCAGATGGGGACCCATCAGGCCGATGAAGCTCAAGGGGCCGACCACGAGCGTAGCGGCGGCGGTCATGGCGGCTGCCAGTGAAAAGAGGCAGCCGCGCGCGAGATTGACGCGAATGCCGATCGCCTGTGCCGCCTGCGGGCCGAGCGGCAGCAGGTCGAGCCAGCGACGGGCGAGAAACGAGAGGATCAGGCCGATGATCGCCGCGATCACGGCTGCGGCGGCCTTCGGCGTGTCGACCAGATAGGTCGATCCGCTCATCCATTGCATCACCGTCATTGCGCGGGGATCCCCGCTTGCCGCGAGAACGCTGATCGAGGCATCCAGCATTGCGCCGAGCGCGATCCCTGTCAGCAGGACACGTTCCGGCGCAAAACCTGACCGCATGCCGAAAATGAAAATGGCGATGAGGACGGCGAGCGCGCCGAGGCCACCGAAGCCGAGCTGCGCCGCCATGCCGGGCGCCGGCAGGAGAAAGAGCGCGGCGGTCACGCCGATGGTCGCGCCGGCAGATATGCCCAGCACTTCGGGGCTCGCCATTTCATTGCCGGTGAGGCGCTGCAGGATCGAGCCGACTGCGGCGAGCATCATGCCGGCGGCAAAGGCGGCGATCACGCGCGGCAGGCGGTAGGGCAGCACATCCGGCCAATTCAGGTAGGCAAGAATATTCCATGTTCCGTCCGGCCCGCGTCCGAAGAAGATCGCACCGGCGACGAGGATGAGGAGAAGGACGCTTGCTGCTGCAAGCAGGAGGGGCGAGACGTGTTCGAACCGTCCTTTCGCCTCCGGAGAGGCCGGCACGCCCCGCTGCGTTATCCGAAGGCGCGGCAGCATCAGCAGCAACAACGGCGCGCCGAGAAACGCGGTGACGGCGCCCGTCGGTAGAAAGGTCGAGGAGTCTGTGGTCAAAAATGCCAGTGCCTCGTCGGTCAGAAGCAGCAATCCGGCACCGATCAGCGGCGACCAGATAAGCTGGCTCTTCATCTGCCGTGCACCGGCAAGGCGGGCGATCCCGGGAGCGATGAGGCCGATGAAGCCGATGACGCCGACCGCGCTGGTGACGACTGCGGCAAGCGCGATGGCGATGCAGACGGCGGTGATGCGGGTTCGCTTGACCGACAGGCCGAGCCCGCTGGCGCCGCTGTCTCCGAGTTCCATCAGCGATAGCGGTCGGGCCATCAGGACGGCGAGGATTGCGAGAGCGGCGATCTTGGGAAGCAGCGACAACGGTATCGTCCAGCTCTGCTGCGCCAGGGACCCGGCGCCCCAGATGAACAGGCCGGAGAGATAGCGATCGTTCATGAGAACGAGAATGGCGGCAAGCGCGCCGCTCCAGACGCTGACGATCAATCCGGCAAGAACCAGTGCAAAGGGCGAGAAGCCGCGCCGTGCGCCGATCAGGAAGACAACAGCCGCCGCGGCCGCGCTGCCGAAGAGGGCGACCGCATCCCGGCTCAACCCTTCAAGAGCTGGAAAGGCGAGCATCGCGGCGACCAGTGCGAGGTTTGCGCCGGCGGAGATGCCGAGCGTCGTCGGCGAGGCAAGCGGGTTGCGTAACACCTGCTGGAGCAGGCTTCCCGCCAGTGCCAGTGCCGCGCCGGAAATAAGCGCGGTAACGATCCTCGGCAGGGTCGAATAAAGAAGCAGCATCCGGCGCGGATCATATCCGACGTCCTGCGCCGTCAGGCGCGAGAGATCGGGCGAGACCTGATGCCAGGCGAGCAGGCCGGCGAGCAGCAGAAGTCCGATCCCTACGGCCGGAGCACCGAGGCTATTATCTGAATGGATACGCATCAGGCCGCCTTCTCAAGATGGTCAAGCAGGATGCGGGCGAAGCGCTCGGCTTCCTGCACCATGCCGAACATGAGAGAGCCGGGAAGAACCGAGATCCGCCCGGCTTTGACGAATGGCAGGCTGGTCCACAAGGGGCTCTCTTCCAGGCCGGACAGGATATTGGGGGGAATGAGCGGTTCGAAGACGATCAGCCGCAGGTTCTGATCGAGCGAAGCCAGCTGTTCGATGCCGATGGTCTCGAAACCCCAGAAATTGCCGCTACCCGTCCAGGCGTTCTTTAGGCCGATCCGGGTCATGACGTTCTGATAGAGGCCAGCGCCGCCGTAGATGCGGGCATGATGCTGATCGACGAAACTGACGAGCGCCAGCGGCGACGGTGACATCCGTTGGACCCGCCGGGCGCAATCATCGAAGAACTGCTCCGATCTTGCGAGGAAATCGGCGGCCTGCGGCTCGCGGCCGATCGCTGTGGCCAACGTCCTGGTCGCCTCGATGGCGCGAGGCAATGCTTCTCCCCCTTCGGCATAGATCGTCAGCTCCAGAACGGGTGCGATCGGTTCGAGGCGTGGTTTGAGGGCGGCCAGATAGGGGGTCGTCAGGATCAGGGCCGGCTTGAGGCTCGCCAGGATTTCAAGATTGATTTCCCAGGCGGTCCCGAGATCAACGACGCCAGATGGCATTTTCGGCTCCACCACCCATTTGTCCCAATCGGCAAGCGAGACGATGGCAGCCGGCGTCACCCCAAGCGCCAGAAGGGTCGAGGCCAGGCCGTAATCGAGCGAAACGATCGGGCCGGACATTGGTGATGCGGCGCACCCGATCCGAGGAGCGGCGAGCATCGCGGCGGCGGCGATCAGGGCGTTGCGGCGCGACAGCCTGAAGATGTCGAGAGGTCCGTCAGATGACATAGGCGAGCGGGGTTCCGTGCACGGGATGGGCGGTGACGCCCATGTCCGCGCCATAGATGGCATGAAGGGTTTCCGCTTTCATCAGGCTTGCGGACGGGCCGGCGGCGATCAACCGTCCTGCCTTCAGCGCATAGAGATGATCGCAGAAACGAGATGCGATATTGATGTCGTGGAGGACGAGAATGGCGCTCAGGTTCTTGGTGCGGCACAGCTCGTGCACGAGGCCCAGCACCTCCATCTGGTGCGCGATATCGAGGGCGGAGGTCGGCTCGTCGAGCAGAAGACAGCGGCTATCCTGCGCAATCAGCATGGCGATCCACACCCGCTGGCGCTCGCCGCCGGAAAGTGTGTCGACCATCCGGCCCGCCAAGGTGTCGACATGGGTGAGCCGCAGGGCGGTCTCGACCTTTTCCCGGTCGAGGTCGGTAAAGCGACCGAGCGCCCCATGCCAGGGGTAGCGGCCGGAGGCGACCAGTTCCTTGACGGTCATGCCGGCGGCCGAGGATGTGTCCTGCGGCAGGTAGGCAACCGCCCGGGCGAAGGCGCGTGCATCGTAGGAGCCGGCGGGCGCGCTGTCGAACAGCACCTGGCCGCCGCTTGGTTGGATCTGCCGGGCGAGCAGCTTGATCAGGGTGGATTTTCCCGAACCATTGTGGCCGATCAAGCCCGAGATTTCGCCGGCTCTGAAGCTCAGATCGAGCGGATGAAGGATGGTTCGGCCGTCCACATCGAAACGTAGCTTCTCCGTGGTGAAGACGGCCGGCTGCTCGTTGGAAGGCTCGACGGCCATTTCGCTTTTAGGTGACGCGGTCAACTGATGGCCTCGAGTGGTTTGACGAAGAACAAGCAGGGATGATCCTCATGCCAGAGCGTCGGAAAGATCTCCGCGCGGATAAAGCCGTTCCTGTCATAGAAGGCGCGCGTTGCGTCGTATTGAGGTTCGTCCTTCCCACGCGGCGCCAGCGTCTTGACCGTCAGGACCTTGCAGCCGGCACTGCGGGCGCAATCCTCGGCGGCCGCAAGCAACCGCTTGCCGACCCCGCTGCGGTGGTAGGCGCGCCTTGTGGCGATGACCAATATTTCCATGGCGTCCGGGGGATGGGATCGCATCGCGACGAAACCGGCGATCCTGTTATTGTCGACGCAGCCGAACATCGGCAGCGACTCGATCGCCTCCGCGCATGTCTCTATGACATCGGGTTCGCTGAACCATTCGGTCAGTTCAGACATGATCTCGCGGCAGATATTGCCCTTGTCGCTGGTGATCTCTATCGCATCCTGGATCTGGCTGCGCTCATCCGAAGGTGAGAACCCACTCCCGGAAACTCCGGCATCATACATTGTCAGGCCCTCATTTCTCTAGGTCTCGGCGAGCGATGGCGCCCATGATTGCTGTAGGATTCCGTCGTCTGATCGGCATTCAGCGATATGGCCGCCAGGCAGCGCGAGTGGGCATCCCTGAGCAGTCCGCAAACGAGGGCGCATGAAACGCCGGCCTCTTTCGCGATGATGTTTTGAGGGACGTCGTCAAAATAGTGTTCCTCGTAGAATTTCCGCGTTCTGGCGGGCATCGCCTCGACCGTGCACCGAAAGGCCTCATACG
The DNA here is from genome assembly GCF_000281735.1 of Rhizobium sp. AP16. Classification (NCBI taxonomy): domain Bacteria; kingdom Pseudomonadati; phylum Pseudomonadota; class Alphaproteobacteria; order Hyphomicrobiales; family Rhizobiaceae; genus Rhizobium; species Rhizobium sp. AP16. Next base: position 128,013 of record NZ_AJVM01000074.1, read on the forward strand.
CCTCGGTTTCGCGCAGCCGCTCTTCGGGACTGCCATAGGCCGATGTGCTGCCGCCGACCTGCTCTTCGACGAACAGGCCTCGTTCATAGCGCAGCCGGCGCATGTGGTCCCTGGCGAGATTGCGGACCATACGCATCACATAGGGTGCCGGCGCGGCTATATCGGACTTGAGCGGCTTGGAGACCAATTGAAGGAGGACTTCCTGAACGACGTCTTCGGCAAGCGTCATGCAGCCGGTGATCCGGCGGGCGCTGGCCAATAGCTTAGGGTAGGCGAGGAGTGCTGCTTTGAGCTGTTCATTCGATATCGACTGCGAAGGATTGACGACCATGTCGGGTTCTCTCTGAAATCCAAAGTTGCATTTCGATGTACCCCTCTGTTTTGGCGCACCCTAAAAAACATGATAATGTTAGTCAACATAAAAACGCGTCAGCGCCGGCTTCCTGCCTTATTTCATGATATCCCATTAATTTTATTGATTTTTATTGGAAGAATCTGTGGTTGGCATGATGCCTTTTCGATGTCGACTGATCGATTTAAGCTCCGCTCAGACACTGATAGTGGCCCATGAGCGAGGATTAGCCGCTGCGAAATGACGGGCGCTGGAAGGGATGAAAACATACCCGTGGGGCCTTAAGGTTGAACCATTTTTAGTTGTATTTCTTCGGCCGGCTTTCGCTCCCCGTAGATAGTATCTGCAATCGAACGTCCATCGCGCAGACTCAAGCCCTGGTGCTCGGTCCGCGCGATGTTTTTTGTGAGCACTACAGTGCGTCTATTCCGCCGCCTGCCCCATATGCGCGGAGAGAAGCGAGGCTTGCCCCTGAGATTCCCATTGAACGATCGGATCAAGCTGATCGAGGTCGAAATGCGCCTTGCCGAGCAGGGCGTTGGCGATGACGGCGCTTCGCCATGCGGCGAGGCTGAGCTGGGGCTCGGCGATCCCGTGGCTGTTGCGCCCCCCATTCAGCACGAAAATCTTATTCTCGCGCGGACCGTCCCATGCCACGGAGAAATCGCTTTCGAGAACAGGCTCGCCGATGGAGTTGACCGCAATCCGGCTCTGGAGAGATTGGAGGAAGTCGGGGAGCACGAAGCGATACCCGGTGGCAAGCACGACCATGTCGACTTCGATCGTCTCGATGCTATCGTCAAAGCCGTTGCGCATGGTCAGTTCGATCTCGGGACCGTTGTTTAGGGCTGAGATGACGTCGCGATACGGGCGCAGGGCTATGCCGTGATCGAGCCCATCGAGCTTCCTTTCGTAGAGGCGGCGATAGAGCTTCTTCAAGGTCGAGGGGGAGACGCCATCGCTGGCAAGCACCTGCCGGCGCGTATGAGTGAGCCGCAGGTCCTCGGGCAGGCCATGGAAGCGTTCCATATAGCCGGGCGTGAAGAGCTCGTTGGTGAAGGGCGTTGCATCGAGTGGCTCGAAATTGGGCCGGCGGCTGAGCCAATGGATCGAGGAAACGGTCTTCATGTCCATGAGAGCATCGACGATCTCAGCCCCGCTCTGACCGCCGCCGATCACGGCGACGCGCGGTGCCTTCAGATCGCCAAGGCGCAAGGCGGCCTCGCTGCTGTGAAAGGCGAGCGATTTCGGCAGTCTTTCGGCCCATGCCGGCCGCGCCGGGATCTTGCCGATGCCGACGGAGAGGTTGCGGGCATGGATCTGCGTGTTGTCGGTGGCGACCGAGAACAGCCCGTCGGCCATTTGAACGTCACGCATGCTGGTGCCGAAGTGAAGCGATGTCAGCCCGCGCGCCACCCATCCGAGATAATCGGCGAATTCCTTGCGCGGAACGGCCTCATATTCGGCGTTGATAAACTGATAGAAACGCTTGTGCGCCACCAGGTAGGACAGGAAGCTCCACGGGCTTGTCGGGTTGGTTGCTGTCACCAGATCCTTGAGGATCGATGTCTGCATTTCCGCGCCAGGGAGCATCATGCCCGGATGCCAGGCAAAGGACGGCCGCTTTTCGAAGAAACGGACCGACAGCGCCGGAATGGAGTCCAGCTGGGCGGCAAGGCTGAGGTTGAACGGACCAATTCCGGCCCCGGCGAGGTCGAGCACTTGAGATGTCATAAAGCAGCTCCAGAATGATATCGGAAAGAAAGATTATTTGGCCTTGCGCGCGGACGCGGATGTCGTCTCGAAGGCCTGGTCGAGTCGTCTCGCAAAGCGCTGATGGAAGGGTGTCTTGCCGATGATCGTCAGATGGTTGGTGCCGGTAACGATCTCGGAGGCTGTGGCGTTGGGCGAATAGCGGCGCCAGTCGATGACGTTCAGCGATCGCGTCAGCGAGTCCTCGGCGGCAAAGGCGTGAATGCGGAAATCTGCCGGCTGCAGCTGGTAGTTTCGGAAGATCATCGCATTATCGATTAGGATCCAGAATGTGTGCTCCTCGGAGCCGATGTCCGGGCCGTCCGACGGCAGGATGACGTTGTGCTTGACGATATGGTTGAGGAACTGTTCGTAGACTTCCTCATCCATCGCCGAGAACAGCCTCATCCAGTCGTCGCGCATCGGCGTTGTCGCCAGCCAGCGCTGGACCTGCTCGTGGGTTCGATCCCGGACACCGTCGGCAAAGCGCGGCATGATGCCGAGGGTGAATTCCTCGTCCATGTCGCAGACATCCACCATGCCGATCATGCGAAGATCGATGTCATTCCCGAGCTGGCGGGCGGCTTCATAGGCAAGCAGGCCACCCCAGGACCAGCCGAGGAAGGCGCAAGGGCGCCCCTTGGCCTGTTTGCGCACGGCTTCGGCATAGCGCGCCGTGACATCCTCGACACGGGTGCTGAGCGTCTTGCTTTCCGTCAGGGAGTAGCAAATGAAGCCTGTCGCCGGCTGTTCCGGGCCGAGATAGTCGACAAGCCGCATGTATTCGCGGGTGCTGACCAGCAGGCCGGGGAAGCAATAGAGGAGCGGTCGGTCGCCGCCGCGCCGCAGGTAAACCATGTCGACGCCGGCTTCGTCGCGCGTGCCCTCGATGGCGATCACGAGATCGCGGATGGTCGGATAGTTGAACATGTCGGCGATCGTCAGCGGCCATTCCGGATGGCGGGTCTTCAGGCGGGAGACGATACGCACGGCGGCGAGCGACTGGCCGCCTATATCGAAGAAGTTCTCGGTGACGCCGATTTCCGGAATGTCGAGAATATCCTTCCATACGTCGAGGATCGCCCTTTCCTTGTCATTCGCGGGCGCAACCATGTCCCGGTCTATCCGGGGAGCGGGCAGCGCGCTTCTGTCGAGCTTGCTGTTCGGCCCCATCGGAAGCTTGTCCAGCAGCATGATCGTCTGCGGCACCATGTAATCCGGCAGGGCAGTCATCGCGGCCCGCCGCAACTCCGTCACGCTCAGTGTTTCGCCTTCGCGCGGCACCACATAGGCGACCAGCGAGCTGCGCCCTCCCTCCTGATGCAGCAGCACCACGACCTCGGCGACGCTCGGGTTGGATCTGAGCACTGCTTCGATCTCGCCAGGCTCGATGCGATAACCACGCAACTTGATCTGGTGATCGACGCGCCCGGCGAACTCCACGATGCCGTCCTCACGCCAGCGGCCAAGGTCGCCTGACTTGTAAAGCCGGCCGCCATTGTCGGAGAAGGGGTCGGGAATGAAGCGTTCCTCGGTCAGTTCCGGCTGACCTTGATAGCCGCGCGCCAGACCGCTGCCGCCGATATGGATTTCACCGATCACGCCGACCGGTACGGGAGCAAGATCGGCGTCAAGCACATAGATGCGCCTGTCGCCGACGCCCCGGCCGATCGGCGCGACGGTCCCCTCAAAACGGGTGCCTGCGGGGATCTTCCAGATCATCGGGGTCATGATCGTTTCAGTCGGCCCGTAGCCGTTGATCAGCATTTGCGCCTGCAGGTTTTCGGTGATCATGTCGAACACCGCCTGCGACAGCGCCTCGCCGCCGAACGAATAGAGCCTGAGCCTCGGTATCTCGCTGTTCTCGCCGGCATATTCGGCAAGGCCGCGCACATAGCTGGTCGGAAGGCTGGCGTTGTTGACGCCGTGCTTGCGCATCATCGCGAAGGCGTCTTCCGGGGTCGCCAGCTTGTCCTGCGTCAGCACCACGTCGCCGCCGGCCATCAAGGGAACCATCCAGCGCTCATGCCCGCCATCGGAGGTGAAGGGCAGCACCGGATATTCGCAGGATGCCTCACTCATTTCGTAGATACGCAAGGTCGCCTTGCAATGATGAGCAAGCGGCCCGTGCTCGACGGCAACGCCCTTTGGCACGCCCGTCGATCCGGATGTGTAGATCACATAGGCGAGCTGCCGCTCCGCGATGGAGACGGCGGGCGCTTCGATGCTCTCGGCGGTGAGATCGGTTTTGTCGAGATTAAGCATCGGCGTTGCGATGTCGGTCGGCAGGTTGGCGATCGACCGCGTGCGTGAAATGATCAGCGACAGGCCAGGCGCGCTGAGGATATGCCGGTTGCGTGCTTCGGGATGATCCGGCTCGACGGGGGTGAAAGCGCCGCCTGATTTCAGCACCGCGAGAATGGCGATGATCGCGTCGATCGACTTCTCAAGAGCGATCGCGACCCGCTTTTCCGGCCCGATCCCCATGGCGACCAGACGGTTGGCCAGTCGGTTGGCCGCCGCCTCCAGCTCGCCATGTGTAATGGATTTTTCGCCCTGCGCGACGGCGAAGGCATCCGGCCGTCGTTTCGCCTGTGCCGAGATCACCTCATGGATCGGCAGACCGTCGTCCGCTTCCGGCTGGTCCGGATAGGGTGCGGAAAGCCTGTCAAGTTCCTCGCGCGAGACGAAGGGAATATCCTTGATCGATTGATCCGGTTTGCTGCGAAGGTGTTCAAGCGCGGTTGCCAGATCATTGGCAAAACGGACGATATGCCCGCGCTCGTATTTCTGCGGATCGAAACCGAACCGGATTTTTGCGCGGTCGCCGGAGAGATAGGAAACGGTGATAACGAGTTCGGCGTCGCGGCGGGCGGGTGGCTCGGCAAGGGTGCGAACCGCCGCTGCCGTCTCGAAATGGAAAGCCGGCCTGATGTCGAGAAGCGTCTTGACGAGGCTCGTCGTGTCGAAAAGCTCATCGCGCCGCAGCAGGGCTTCAGCCAGCCCTTCGAAGGGTAGGGCTTGCAGGGCAGCGGTTTCCATGTCGGCCGCAAGCGCCTTGCGGGTCTGCTGGAGCGTCATCGCCCCGTCGATCTCTGCGGTCACGATCAGCACATCTTCCGTGCGGGCCGTTACCACGGATTTCTCCGGCCTCGTGACCAGGCCGATCCTCTGCGTGCCGTATCCCGAATAGCGGCGCAGCGCCACGACGAGAGCCGCGGGCATATCGCTGGAGAGTTCGGCATAGGTCTGCGCCGGTATGTCGAGCACATGCTCGCACCAGCCGGCGTCCTCGATCTCTTTCGCAATCGATGCCTGCGGCGTGAGGGCGGCGATGTTTTCCTGCGCCGTCAGCCGCCGGAACCAGAAATCCACCCGCTCGGCTGAGGGATTGCAGGGTGCGGCATGGTCGAGCATCCACGCGGCGGCATGGGGAAGTGCGGTTTCGGCAAGTTCGGTCCCTGCGGCGGAGAGGCCGCCGATATTGCGGATAAAATCGCTCGCAAGCCGGTCGAGCGCCGCGCTATCGCCGATAACCGCATGCAGCGAGAACAGAACGCCGACGGCCTGTTGCCCGTTGACGAAGAGCACGAAGCGAGCCGGATGCCCTGCCTGCAGGTCCACCGGCCGTTGTCTTTCTTCTTCGGCCGCGGCAGGCAATGCTTCCTCGATGCTTTCCCCGTCGGGCAGGCTGCGTTCGATGATCTCAATGCGTCCTGCGCCACCCAGGCTCTGATAGACGATCCCGCCGGGACGCGCCTCGAATTTACGGGCGATCAGGGGATGATGTTCCGACAGGGCCGCGAGCGCCTTGCGCGCCGTTAACGCCTCCACCGAGGCGAACGCGATCCCGAGGATCTGTCGTCCGAAAACGGCTTCGTTGCCGGTTTCGGACAGAAGCCAGATTCGAGATTGCGTCGGCGATAGCGGACACGTTGCGATGTGATCCGAACTATTTGCTGCCGTGGCATTTCTGTCGTGGAGTGTCATATCTTGCAGTTCTCCGAGTTGCGTTTGAAGTAGCAATCGAATTCGCGAAATTATTATCATTTATAATTTCGCGCATGGCGAGTATTTATAAGTATATCTTTATATAATACTTACATTATAACAGTTCTAATTCGGATATTTCCGTTTCTAAATTCGATGCGGCTGTAAGACGAACGGGATGATCCAAAATTCAGAAAAATAGTGAAAAATAAATTTGAGAAATATTTTGAATTTCGCCTGCCCCCATTCGTCTCTGCGGAATTAGTGCCGTGCCCGGTTTTACCGGTGATTGTTGGCGTCGGCCGGATTTGGAGACTGAAAATGGATGCTTTTGTTGCGACGACGCGCGAGATCGCGGCGGCCGGATCATTCGATCTGCGCCTGCCGCCGGAGGGATTTGCAAGCCATGCACTGATGCTCGGCCTGCCCGTCATCGTGCTATCGGCACCCAGCGGCTTCCGTGTCAAACATCATGGCGTCGAGGTGGCCTCGGGACGCGTCTCGGCCTTGGCCAATCCGCTGCTGGTCTTCGATCAAATATCAGCCGGGACGAAAGAGTTATCGCCCGAGGATGTCGTCAACGCCGTGCTGGATGCCGTCCTAACCTGCCATCCGGAGCTGGAAGCGGTCGATATCGTTCTTGAGGATCGCGCTCTTCTGACGCGCCTGCTGGGATCCGGCGCTGTTGAGCAGCGCGGGGATCGTTTCATCGCCCGTCCGGAAGCCTTCTTCCAGCAAGCAAAGCCCTGGCTCGGAGGCACGCCTTTCGCCTATCCGGAAACGCCGGTCCTGACCAACGGCGTCCTTCATCCCCTGCGGGCGCCGAAACCTGTCGGCTCCGTCTACAACCGCTTCATTCCCTGGCTGAACATGCCGATCGGCTTCCATGTCGCCGATGTCGAGGCGGATCTCCCGCATTTTCATCGTTGGATGAACGATCCCCGCGTCGCCGCCATATGGGAAGACAATGGCGAGCTTTCCTATCATCGCGATTTCATCGCCGGCCGGCTCGCCGATCCGCGCACCCTGCCGCTGATCGGAACTTTCGGCGGAGTGCCCTTCGGCTATTTCGAGCTTTACTGGGCCAAGGAAGATCGCATTGGCCCGCATTACGAGGCCGAAGGACATGATCGTGGCTGGCATGTCGCCATCGGCGAGGACGCCTTCCGCGGAAAGGCCTTCGTCAGTGCCTGGCTGCCGTCGCTGATGCACTACATGTTCCTGGCCGATCCGCGCACGCGGCGGATCGTCGGCGAGCCGGTGCATCATCACCGCCAGCAGATCCGCAATCTCGACCGGTCGGGCTTCTCCAAGATCAAGCACATCCAGTTTGCCCACAAGAAGGCGTTGCTGGTGATGCTCCTGCGCGAGCGCTTCTTCATGGACCGGCTGCTGTCGCCCGATCTCTCCGGCCTGTCCGGGGAAGACGGCTTGCTGGTCCTTGGCTCGCTACCTCGGGACGTTGCGTGATGAAGGCAGTTGCCGATATGAACGATCCGCGCGTCATGCGGCTCGTTCTGACGATTGCCCTGCCGGCTGTGGCAGGACTGGCGGCAAGCGCCGGCCATCATGCGATCAACGCGATTTTCCTCGGTGCACTTGGGCCGGAGGTGCTTGCCGGCATCAGCCTGGTCATGCCGCTGTTCCTGCTGGTCGCAGCGACGGGGCAAGGGCTCGGCATCGGGCTTGCTACGCTTCTGGCGCGGCATCTCGGCGAGGGTGACGTGCCCGCCGCCTCGTCGGTGGCGGTAACGGCATTGGCCGCGACCATTCCGATTGGCATCGTCCTCTCCGTCCTCATCTATCTCGGATTGCCGAGCTTCGTCGGCGCTCTCGGCGCCAGCAACGAGCTTTTGGCGCCGGGCCTCAATTATGGGCGACTGCTGGCCTTCGGCGTGACGCTCGGGTTGCTGCAGGCCGTCTGCGATTTCATCGCGATCGCCGAAGGAAACTCGCGCTTCTCGATGATCGTGCTGATTGCCAGTTTTGCGCTCAATGCCATTCTCGACCCGGTCTTCATCTTCCTGCTGCAGTTTCGCGAAACGGGCGCTGCCTTTGCGACCATTCTGTCGTCGGTGGCAGCCCTTCTCTGCTACGTGGTCTATTTTCAGCGCAGATGGGGCAAGGTCAGGGTGACGATGCGGTTGGTCCACTGGCAATTGCTGCGGCCGATCGCAAGGATCGGCATTCCCGCGGCTGCCACGAGTGTTGTGACGGGCGTGGGTTTCCTCGTTCTTCTGCGCGAGGCGGCCGTCCATGGCGGCGATGCAGGCGTAGCCGCAACCGCAATCGCCATTCGCCTGATGACGCTCGGCCAACTCCCCGTCTTCGGCTTCTGCCTCGGCGCCCAAAGCGTTGTCAGCCATGCCGTCGGGGCGGGTGATCCGCTGCGCGTCAGGGCGATCATCCGCGTCATGCTGATGGTGACGATTCCCGTCGCCTCGCTCTATTCCGTGCTGCTGTTTCTGGGAGCCGAACCGATTGTGCGTCTGTTCACCGATAGTCCCGAGGTCGCAGCCGAGGCGATCTCCTATTTACGGGCACTCTTTCCGGTCTTTCCCCTGGCGGCGTTTCAGTCGGTTCTGCTGGTGATGCTCCAGTCGCGGGGCCGGGCCGGACTTTCCGCCGTGGTCGGGCTTGCGCCACAAGGCTATCTGCTCATTCCTCTTCTGCTTTTGCTGCCGCTCTGGATCGGCTTTGCCGGCGTCGCCCTTGCGCCGGCGGGCGCCGCAATCCTCGCGGCCGTGCTTGGCCTCGTCATCGCCCGTCGCGAATGGCTGGCCCTCCTACCGACAAGCCCTGGCCAACTGGTTGGCCAATCGACACTCCATCCCTGAAAACGAGGACGCCATGAACGAGACCCCAAGGTTCGATGCCTATCATAGAGTAACGTCCGACATGCTGATGCCTGTCCAGGACGATCCCTTCAATGCGGCCGTGCCGCCGATCTATCAGACGTCGCTCTTCCTGTTCGACAGCTACAGCGACCTTGAGGATGTTTTTGCCGGCCGTTCGAAAAAGCCGATCTATTCGCGCGGCGACAATCCGACGGTGCAACTGCTGGAACGCCGGATCGCGGAGATGGAAGGTGCGGAGGAAGCACGCGCCTTCTCAAGCGGCATGGGCGCCATCGCGGCGGCGGTCCTTGCTTTCGTCGGGCCGGGCGAACGGATCGTCACCGTGCGGCATGTCTATAGCGATGCCTTCCGCTTCTTCGAAAAAGTGCTGAAGCGCTTCGGCGTCATCGTCGACTATATCGACGGGACCGATACGGAGAAGATGATTGCGGCTATCCCCGGCGCCAAAGTCATATATCTCGAGAATCCCACCTCGATGGTCTTCGAATTGCAGGACCTGACGGCCATCGCCGAGGCGGCCCGTCGGCATGGCGTGGTGACCATGGTCGACAATTCCTGGGCGACGCCGCTTTACCAGAACCCGCTCGCCGTTGGCATCGACCTGGTGATCCATGCAGCTTCGAAATATCTGGGCGGGCAGAGCGATACGGTCGCGGGCCTCGTTGCCGGATCGCGCGCGCATATCAACCGGATCAACAGCGAGATCTATCCTTATACGGGCGCCAAGCTCGCGCCGTTCGAGGCATGGCTAGTTCTGCGCAATCTCGAAACCCTGCCGTTCCGCATGCGCCATCACCACGAAGCTGGACTTGAGGTCGCGTCCTGGCTGAAATCGACTGATGCTGTGGCAAATGTCATGCACCCCGCTTTCGCCGAGCATCCGGGCAAGAGCACCTTCAGTGGATTTGGCGGTCTCTTCTCCTTCGAGGTTGCGCACCATATCGACGTTGCCTCCTTCGTCGACGCCCTGCGCCTGGTGCGGATCGGCGTCAGCTGGGGCGGACCGGAAAGCCTCGTCGTTCCGGCAAAGGCGGCCCTGAGCATCTCCCCCGAAACGAATGTCTTTGCACGTTTCGGCGTCAGCGACCGCACGATCCGCCTCAACGTCGGTCTTCATGATGCGAAGAGCATCATCGCCGATCTGAAGCAGGCATTCGCTGTCGCGGCAAAATAAGCGGCGACGCCTAAAATTCTGATTTGCATTACGAAGCGGGCGGAGTGACAACGGCATTCCGCCCGCATTATTGTCACGGCCTATTGCCAAGCCCCAGCCCCAACCGACCGAGAGAAAATGACCATCCCTTCCAACGACACCCTGACCACGCTCGCCGCCGAATATGGGACGCCACTCTGGGTCTACGATGCTGAAGCCATTCGCCGCCGCATCAAGCAATTATCGGCCTTCGACGTGATCCGCTTTGCGCAAAAGGCCTGCTCGAACATCCATATCCTCCGGGAAATGCGCAAGGCAGGCGTTTTCGTCGACGCCGTCTCGCTCGGCGAGATCGAGCGTGCTGTGCGGGCGGGCTATGCGGTCGGCAGTACATCTGATGCTGCGGAGATCGTCTTCACCGCCGATGTCTTCGACCGCGCAATCCTCGACAGGGTCGTTGCCGACAAGATCGAGGTCAATATCGGCTCGATCGACATGCTGCATCAGCTCGGCGAGCGCTCTCCGGGCCACAGGGTTTGGCTTCGCGTCAACCCCGGTTTCGGACACGGCCACAGCAACAAGACCAATACCGGCGGCGAAAACAGCAAGCACGGTATCTGGTTCGAGCAGTTGCACGAGGCGGTTTCTGCCGTGCGCGCGCACTCCCTGACGCTGGTCGGGCTGCACATGCATATCGGCTCCGGCGTGGACTACGGTCATCTTCAGCGTGTCTGCGGTGCGATGGTCGACTTCTGCCGCGATCTCGGCATCGATATCGAGGCGATCTCCGCTGGCGGCGGCCTTTCCGTTCCTTACAAGGAAGGCGAGGAGGAGATCGACCCCACGCATTATTTCTCGCTCTGGGATGAGGCACGGCGGCAGGTCGAGGCGCACTTCAAGCATCCGATCCGCCTGGAGATCGAGCCTGGGCGCTTCCTGACGGCGGATTCCGGCGTGTTGCTTGCGGAGGTGAGGGCGGTCAAGACCATGGGCCAGAACCGGTTCACGCTGGTCGATGCCGGTTTCAGTGATCTCGCGCGACCGGCCATGTACGGCAGCTATCACCATATATCCGTCATCCCCGGCCCCACGCCCCAGGCTCGCTCGGCCGTCACCCTGCCGACCGTCGTTGCCGGCCCCTTGTGTGAATCAGGCGATGTGTTCACGCAGACGGAACTCGGAACGGTGGAGAGAAGGGATCTGCCCGAAACGCATGTCGGCGACCTTCTGGTGTTCCACGGCACCGGCGCCTACGGGGCGACGATGTCCTCGAACTACAATAGTCGTCTATACGCGCCCGAGGTGCTTCTGGATAACGGCGGGCACAGGCTGATCCGCAGGCGCCAGACGTTGGACGAATTGCTCGAACTCGAAAATCTTTAGGCGGGTAGCTTCAACTGCCGAGCCCGCGTAAGGCGGGCTCGGATGGCCGCACCTTTCTTCCGGTGTGGAAAACAACCGCGGTTTTTGGCAGTCTGAGCGCAATCAAATCGGAGGAACTTCGATGGCAGCGCCAGAACGTCCACGCTACATCGCCTATTGGCAGGAGATTGAGCGCCCGGATAACCGGCGTTATGACGGCTACGACGAGCTGATGAGTGTCGGCGCGGCTTTTGGCAGAAGGTTCGGGCTAAGCAAACTGGGCATTCATCATGAGAGATTGCCGCCTGGCCGGCGCACCTCCTTCCCGCATGCCGAGAGCGCAGAGGAGGAGTTTGTGTACGTCATCGAGGGTGAACCCGATGTATGGCTCGATGGCCATCTTCATCGTCTGAAGCCCGGCGACGGGGTTGGGTTTCCCTCCGGAACGGGGATTGCGCATAGTTTCCTCAACAACACGGATGATGAGGTGCGTCTGCTTGTCGTCGGCGAAAGGCACAAGCCGGAGAACCGCATCGTTTATCCGCTTCATCCTGAACGCCAGCATGTGATCGACGATTGGTGGGACGATCACCCGCAACGCGATCTTGGTCCTCACGATGGATTGCCGGACAGGCTGCGTAGCTTGAAAGCGCGGCCGAACGATGAGTAGGGCCGCGCATTCTGGTGTTTCAGAGGGCGGCGACCGGATGCGGCGAGCCGTCATAGGCCCCCAGATCGACTGGTCGAAGCAGATGACCGAGCCGGTCATCAGGCCGGATTCAGCAGATGACAGATAGGCGCAGGCGTGGGCCACTTCTTGAGGATCGACGAGGGCGCAGCGCGCCGGCCATGTTGTCCGTGTTGGAATTCATAACCTCCTACAACATGCCGGCCGCAACCTGACGCTCCGTTTGTCAGGTAACCGGCTTGGAAATATGCCGATCGACGAAAGCTGCATAAAATGCCGCAAACAATGCGAGCAATGCCGACACCAGCATCATGACGAACAAGGCATGGATTGTGCCTGACCGCGCCAGAAATAGACCGGCCACGGAACCGATGAGCGCTCCGCCGGCGAGCCTCATCGCAGCAGATAGTCCCGCAGCGGTGCCCGCGAGGTCGGGGCGCACGGATAGAACACCGGTGTTGCCGGCGGGCATGGTCAACCCGTTACCGATGCCGATGAACATGCGGGGTCCAAAGAATGCAAGAACGTGAGCAGTGCCTGACATCACGAGAACCAGACCAGCCAGCAACCCGATGCAGGTGAAGAGACGCGCTACGATGAGGACGGTGCTCAGCGCATTTCGGGAGGCGTAGCGGCCAGCCAGATAGCTGCCCAGAATGAAGCCCGCCGGGACCATTCCCATGTAGAAGCCGAGTATGGCGCTCGATCCGCTGAGCGAGTGGTTGAATGCCAAAGGTGCTCCTCCGAGGAAGATGTAGAGCGTTCCCATGGAACAGGCCATGCACAGGGTATAGGCCCAGAACCGCGCCGAACTGAGCAGTTGCGCGTAGGAGGCAAGGTAATGCGTCTTCGGCCTCGATGCGCGCGTGGAGGTTTCCCTTAGTTCGCGCATGGACAGAGCGAGGACGGCCACACCAAGGATGGCGAGGACAACGAAGATCGCCCGCCATCCGAACAGCTCGTCCAGTAACCCGCCAAACATCGGGCCGACCATGGGTGCAATCGCCCATCCCATGGAGACGTAGCCAATTCTGCTTGCCGTGCCGCGCTCCCCTGATGTTTCCTTGACGACAACGAGAGCGACGGAAAAGCAGGCGCCGATCGAGGCCTGCATCGCCCGAAAAACAAGGAAGGTGCCGATATTGGTCGCCAGAGCGCAGCCCATCGACGCGACGATGAAAATGGAGACGGCGGTCAATGCGACCGGCCTGCGCCCATACCGATCCGACATCGCACCGGCGACGATCTCTATCAGGGCCGTGACGATCGTGTAGCCGGCTACCGAAAGATTGACGAGAGCGTAGTCAGCATGAAATTCACCGGCAATCCTGGGCAGCGATGGCAGGATCATGTTCACCGGCAGCACAGAGAGCGCCGAGAGAAAGATGAGGGTTGTCAATCGGGGCGCAGCAGCTGCTGTCGCTGTATTTTCGGTCGCTCGGGTGCGCGGAGTTCGAATGGGATTGTTGTCCGTCATGGTTTTGACCGTCTTGCCTGTGGGGTGACGAGGGAAATCTGACGAGGCGTCGCCCGAATTCCGGGCATAAAAAAAGGCCCCGTCAGGAGCCTGTTTACCGCGCATGGGAGCTTTCGCCGGATGGTTATACCATCCTGCCCATGCGCCCTATCACCACTGCGAGAACCGTTGCAATCTTCATGATGCAAAAACTAGACAGGAATTTGTGTGTCGTCAATGCGAGACGAGGAAACGCGGCGCCTGTTGGGCGCCGCGATCATGGATCGGAGCAGTGCTGCTCTATTCACCCCAGCCGACGACGCCCTTGATCTCGAGGAAATCGTGGATCGCCCAGTCGGCATATTCACGGCCGTTGCCCGACTGCTTGTAGCCCCCAAAGGGCGCAAACGTATCCCAGTCCGGATAGTTGAGATAAACCGAGCCGGCGCGCATGCGCAGTGCCACCTTGCGGGCATGGGCGATATCCGTCGACTGAACATAGGCGGCGAGCCCATAGACGGTGTCGTTGGCGATTCGAACCGCGTCGTCCTCGTCTTCATAGGAAATGATCGACAGTACCGGCCCGAAAACCTCTTCGCGGGAGATGGTCATGTCGTTGGTGACATGGCCGAAGATCGTCGGGCGGATGTAGTAGCCGCGGTTCAGCCCTTCCGGCCGACCGGGGCCGCCGGTCACCAGCGTCGCGCCTTCCTTGATGCCCGCTTCGATCAGCCGCTGGATTTTGTCGTACTGGATCTGGCTGACGACCGGGCCGAGATCGGTGCCTTCGGTACGGGGATCGCCGACCTTGAATTTTTCAGCGGCAATCTTGGCAATCGCCAGGGCTTCATCGTGACGCGCGGCCGGCACCAGCATGCGCGTCGGGGCGTCGCAGGACTGGCCGGAGTTGCCGAAGCAGCCGGAAACGCCCTTGGTGACGGCGGTCTCGAAATCAGCATCGGGGAGGATGATGTTCGCCGACTTGCCGCCGAGCTCCTGCGCCACGCGCTTGACGGTATCGGCCGCGGTCTTGGCGACAATGATGCCGGCGCGGGTCGAGCCGGTGAAGGAAACCATATCGACATCCGGATGGCCGGCCATGACCTGCCCGACCTCGGGGCCGTTGCCGTTGACGAGGTTGAACACGCCCTTCGGCGTACCCGCCGCTTCCATGACTTCGGCAAAGACGATGCCGCTGATCGGCGCGATTTCGGACGGCTTGAGCACCACGGTGCAGCCGGCGGCGATTGCCGGCGCGACCTTGCAGACGATCTGGTTCAGCGGCCAGTTCCATGGGGTGATCAGCGCGCAGACGCCGATCGGCTCTTTCACGACCGTGGTCGCGCCGCGCTTTGCCTCGAATTCATAGCTTTCGAAGGCGGCGATCGTTGCCTCCATATGGCCGCGGCCGGCCCAGGCCTGGGAGTCGCGCGCGAAGGGCAGCGGAGCGCCCATTTCCTGGCTGACCGCCTGCGCGATATCCTCGAAGCGGTCGTTATAGGCTTCCAGAATGCGCTTCAGCAGCGCCAGGCGTTCGGCCTTGGTGGTCAGCGAAAAGCTTTCGAAGGCGGATTTGGCTGCCTTGACGGCCTTGTCGACGTCGGCTGCGGAGCCGATGGAGATCTGCGTATAGGCCTCCTCGGTCGAGGGATCGATGACATCAAGCGTCTTCGGCGTGACCGGGTCCACCCATTGTCCGTCGATGAAGAATTGCAGGTTATGGCTCATATTGGTCTCCTTGGTCACGGACTGGCCGAGAGGTTCAGGCGGGAAGAATGGGGCATGCCGCCCCGGCCCTTAATGCGATGAAGGCGTTGTCGCCCGGTGCGAAGGTGGAAAGTCCCGCGCCGCGCGGAATATCTGCAATGATCGGCTGGCCACTTGGCAGGGCGGCATGGATGCGCAGGCTGCGGCCATGAAAGGAGACACTTTCGATGCGCGCGCCGGCGGCGTTCCCGCCGTTCTCGGTACTGATGGTCAAATCCTCGGGGCGAATGCCGACCGTGCGCAGATCGCCGGCACGAAGCTCAGGCTCCATGTCACTTGCAACATGGAGCTGCAGTTCTCCTGCGGAAAACTGCAGCTCGGTCGCGCTTCGCGTCGTCAGCCGCGCCGGCAAAAGATTCATCGCGCCGATGAAGCTGGCGACGAATTTCGTTGCCGGCCGGTCGTAAAGCGTTGCCGGAGTGGCGATCTGTTCGATCGCGCCCTTGTTCATGACGACGATGCGGTCCGAGATCGAAAGGGCTTCGGTCTGATCGTGGGTGACCATGACGAAGGTCGTGCCGAGTTCGCGCTGGAGGCGCTTGAGCTCAACCTGCATCTGCTCGCGCAGATGCGCGTCGAGCGCGGAAAGAGGCTCGTCGAGCAGCAGCACGCGCGGCTCGCAGACGATGGCGCGCGCCAGCGCCACGCGCTGTCGCTGTCCGCCGGAAAGCGCCTGAACGCGCTGGCCGATCTTGTCGGCGAGACCCACCAGGTCGAGCGCATCGCCAACCCGCTTGTTGCGCTCAGTCGCACCGACATTTTTGAGCGAAAGACCGAAGCCGACATTCTCGGCGACGTTCATGTGTGGAAAGAGTGCGTAGTCCTGAAAGACCGTGTTCACCGGTCGGTCGTAAGGGCGCAGCGGCGTGATGTCCCGGCCGCCGAGCAGCAATTCGCCCGAGGTCGGGCTTTCGAAGCCGGCAATCACCCGCAACGTCGTGGTCTTGCCGCAGCCGGACGGGCCGAGGAGGCTGAGGAACTCACCCTCGGCTATATCGAGATCGATCGTGTCGAGACCGACGATGCCACCGGGGAAATGCTTGGAAATGGATCGCAGGCGCAGGAGCGCGTCGTCATGCGTCATCGGTTGCCTCCACGGGCTTTGCGGTATTGACCCAGAGGATGGTGCAGCGCTCGGTGCCGGCGTTGCGGAAGGAATGCGGCAGGGTGCTCTTGAACGCAAAGCTGTCGCCGGTCTTCAGCAGGTAGCGGGTCGCATCGACGACCAGTTCCACCTCGCCCGCTGTCACGCAGCCGAATTCATGGCCCGTATGGGCATAGGTTTCGGTGCCTCCGCCCGGCTCAACGATGACCTGCATGCCCGTCAAGGCAGCACCCGGCGGCGAGAGCAGGTCCTTGGATATGCCCTCGGCGCGCACAGGCAGCGGCCGGCGGCTGTTGGCGCGCACGCAATAGAGATCGTTGACCGGCTCGCCACCATCGACGATCAGCGCCGAGGGTTCGACGTCGAGTGCGGCGGCAAGCGGCCAGATGACGCGCACCCTGAGAGACGACATGCCGCGTTCGATCTGGCTGAGCGCGCCGATCGATATGCCGGTTCTGGTGGCAAGCTCCGCCAGCGAAAGATTGCGTTCGAGCCGCAATGCCCGAACCCGCCGTCCGACGAGGACGTCCACTTCGTTGGCGTCGCGCGCGGGCTTGTCTGTCTGATCGTCCAGAGCGTCCATCATGTCTCCCAGGTCCTTGCAGCCATCGGCCGGCCCGAACATGCTATGTCCGGGCCGGCATTGCCAGAGATCAACCGCCGGCCTTCACCTTTTCGAACATCTTGGCCAGATCATCGTTCTGTTTCATCGGGCCGGTGAAGACGGTGGATTTCAGCATCGTATCCGGGTCGGCGGGAAGCTGGAGGTTGTCCAGCGTCTCCTTCGGTACGGCGGCGAAGGCCGAGCTGGTCGATGCGCCATAGCCATAGCTTTCGATCAGGAACTTGCCAGAATCGGCCTCGAGCCGGCTGTTGATGAAGTCATAGGCGAGATCGATGTTCTTGGCATCCTTGAGCATCACGAAACCGCAGGCCCAGGTCAGCATGCCTTCCTTCGGCTTCATGAATTCGACCGGCACGCCCTGCTTTTTCAGGGCCACCGCCGAAGCGTTCCAGGTCATGGCGGCCACGAGCTGGCCGCTTGCCAGCGACTGCTCCACCGAGGTCATGTCGGTCGTATAGGCGGATACCAGTGGCCGCTGTTCGCGTAGCTTGTCGGCCACCTTGTCGAGCTCAGTGGGCGTCATGTCGAAAGGGCTGACGCCGGCGAGCAGGGCTGCGACGACCGGCGTGTCGTGCACGGCGTCGATGGTTGCGATCCGTCCGGCATATTGCTTGTCCCACAGCAGCTTCCAGCTTTGCTCGGGATTCTTGACGAGATCGGTGCGGTAGAGAACGGAGGTATTGCCCCAATCCCAGGGCACCATCCACACCTTGCCGTCGCCGGCCTGCAGATCCGGCAGATTGCGGAAGACGGGGAAGATCTTGTCCCAGTTCTTGATCCTGGAGGTGTCGATCGGCTGCAGCAGCCCTTCCTTGTTCCAGCGGGCGACCTTGTCGTAGCAGGGGTGCGCGAGATCGGGATGGAAGCCGGCCTTGACCTTGGTGAAGGCGTCGTCGTCATCGCCGAAGACGGAGGTTTCGACGGTATTCGGATGGGCCGCGAGATAGGTCTTGTCGAAATCGGGCAGCTCATAGCCGGACCAGGTGAAATAGGTGAGCTTGTCGGCCGCCTGCGCCGGCAGCGCCACCGATGCGACGGTGATCGCCAATGCGGCGATCCCGGCCGCCAGCCGGCGGAAATTCAGTCTGCTTTTATGGGGCATTGCAGTTCTCCTCTTTTCTTTCGTTGTCGTCGTTGCAGATCTCAGGCTTGTCCGCGCGCGCTCCTCGAAAGGCCGCGCTGGCGTAGAAGTTCGGCGCAGCCGGCAATGACGATCGACACGGCAAGGATGCTCGTTCCAAGTGCCATCACGGTCGGAAGTGATTTCGGGAAGCGCAGCTGGCTCCAGATATAGAGCGGCAGCGTCGGCTCGGTTCCCGACAGGAAGAAGGCGACGATGAACTCGTCGAAGGAGGTGAGAAAGGCCAGCATGAAGGCCGAACCGATCGCGGGAAACGCCAGCGGCAGCATGATGCGGCGAAAGACGATCGCGTCGCCGGCGCCGAGATCCTGGGCGGCCTCGGCGATGCTCCTCGGGATGGCGAGGAACCGGGATCGCATGATGACGACGGTGGTGGGCAGCGCCACGAGGACGTGGCCAAGCACGATGGCGATCCGCGACGGGCCGAGACCGGCAAGATTGACGAGGATCAGCAGCGAGATGCCGACGATGACGCCGGGGATCAGGATCGGCAGCCGGGCGATCGTCGATATCGTGCCTGCCAGCCGTGACCGGCCGTATGTGTCCATATAGGCGACCGTTATGCCGCAAAGGGTCGCGAGCGAGGCCGCGAGCACGCCGATCAGCAGGCTCGTCTGCAATGCGCCGGTGAGCGCCTGATTGCCGACGAGCGTTGCATACCAGGCGAAGGTGAAGCCCTTCAGGGGAAAGGCCGCCTGGATGGAATCGTTGAAGGAAAATAGCGGGATCAGTACGACCGGCAGGTAGAGGAAGATGAGGTAGGCGACGACATAGATCGCCAGCCCGTGTCCCTGCTTTCGTTCCTGGACGGGTTTTCCGCTCATGTGCGGCTCCCGAAAGCGCGGTCGGCGGCGCGCACGATGAGGACGACCGCGAGGATCACCAGCATGACCAGCACGGCGAGTGCCGCGCCGAACGGCCAATCATTCGCCTTGCCGAACTGCGCCTGGATGAGCGAGCCGATCATGGTGCTGGCAGGACCGCCCACCAGCGCCGGCGTCACATAATCACCGACCGTTGGCACGAACACGACCAGCGCGCCGGCAAGCACGCCAGGCATGGAGTTCGGCAGGATTACGCGGCGAAATGTCGTGAAGGGCCGGGCGCCGAGATCGGCTGCTGCCTCGAGCAGCGATTTCGGCAGGGTCTCGAGCGCCACGTAGATCGGCAGAATGGCGAAGGGAGCATAGGCATGCGCCAGTGTCAGGACGACGGCCGCCGGCGTGTTCAGGAAGATCGTCAGCGGCTCTGAAGTGATCCCGGTCATCATCAGCGCCGAATTGAGGACACCGTTATAGGCGAGTACGATCTTCCAGGCGAAGACCCGCAGCAGATAGCTGGTCCAGAAGGGCAGGGTCACCAGAAAGAGCAGCAGGCCTCGTTTCGAACCGGCGTGAAAGGCAAGGTAGTAGGCAACAGGATAGGCCGTTGCCACCGTCGCCAGTGTCACGACACCGGCAATCACCAAGGATCGTAGAATGACCATCCCATAGAGCGGATCGGAAAAGAGCGTGCCGAAATTGGCGAGCGAAATGCCGGCGCCGAGCAGCGAGCCGTCGTTTGTCCGAAACGAGAGGAAGATGACGAGGGCTAGCGCAAAGAGGATGAGGACGAAGGCGACGAGCGCGCCTGGGGCCAGCATCGCCGCGCGAAAGGCTGAACCGCTCTTTCGTCTGGTCTCGCCGTCGGCAAGTTGGGCCATGGCACCGTTCGACATTATATCGCTGCCTGGAAAATGAAATTAACTGATAGCATTTCATTTTTGTGAATTGGTCAAGCGGTTTTTCGAGTGCGGCCTGTCTTTGAGTGATGATCTGCTTTGCTGGGCGGCGCAATGTCAGCCGAAAAGTGGATCAGCCCACCCCGCGCATGTCCGGGCGCTGGCCAAACGACACGACGGCGCAGAAGCCGGGGGCGTTCGGTTCGACAGATGCAGGTCAAGCCTGTGGCGACGTCGACCGATCCGCCCACCGGCGTCTATCTGACGGCATTGTCGATCAGGACGTCGGTTTTTTCGTTCTAGGGGATTTCGATATATAGCGACGGGAGATCATCCAGCATCCGAGCGCCCAGGTGGCACCGGCGCACCAGCCGCCGAGGACATCGGTCGGGAAATGCACGCCGAGAAAGACCCGGCTTGTGCCGATCAGCAGCGTCAGAAGAATGGCGACCACGATCATGAAGATCCGGGTGGACCTGTAGGCCTGCGTGCGGGAGAGAAGCGCGCCAAGCGTCAGATAGGTGACGGCCGACACCATCGCATGGCCGCTCGGAAAACTGAGATCATGAACCTCGACCAGATGCGGAACGATGTCCGGTCTCGGCCTTGCAACGCCCAGCTTCAGAGTGGTGCTCAGCAGCCATCCGCCCAACACCGAGGCAAGGATAAAGATGGCGATCGAGCGGCGGCGATCGAGAAGCAGGTAGATCGTCACCAGAGTCGTCAACAGTGCGAGGACCGTCGTGCCGCCAAGGCTGGTGATATCGCTGAAGGCATGGGTGAGCCATGCAGGCCCCACCGGACGGGAGAGATCTCCGGGCTGGCGAAGCGCCAGCAATATGCTGTCGTCAAATCGCCTCGTCGAGCCTTCAAGAACCTCGCCGGTCAATTGCAGAAACAGAAAGAGCCCGCCGGAGAAGGCCGCGAACATGATGAGCACCAGGGGTTCGAAACGGTTCAGCCACCCAAATATACCCGGCTTGCGGGGCTGCTGATCGTTCATGCGCGGTCGCCCACCTGAATAGTTGTCATTTCGTCTCCTCTGGATTCTGGTGGAGATGTACCACCGGCCAAATCCATGCGGCAACGAGAAAAGCGCTGCTTGCGAAACGGCATGGTTTCGGAAATGACCGGCGATGTCGGCTCAGAAGTTCCAATCCTCATCCTCGGTCGCCACCGCCTTACCGATGACATAGGACGATCCCGAGCCTGAGAAAAAGTCATGGTTTTCGTCGGCATTCGGCGAGAGTGCCGACAGGATCGCCGGGTTGACCTTGCAAGCGTCCGGCGGGAACAGTGCCTCGTAGCCGAGATTCATCAGTGCCTTGTTGGCATTGTAATGCAGGAATTTCTTGACGTCCTCCGTCAGGCCGACACCGTCATAGAGCGCTTCGGTGTATTTCGTCTCGTTGTCATAGAGTTCGAGCAACAGATCGAAAGCAAAGTCCTTGATCTCCTGCCGACCCTCTTCGCTCAGACGCTCCAGCCCGCGCTGAAACTTGTAGCCAATGTAGTAGCCATGCACGGCCTCGTCGCGGATGATGAGGCGGATCATGTCGGCGGTATTGGTAAGCTTGGCGCGGCTCGACCAGTACATCGGCAGATAGAAGCCGGAATAGAACAGGAAGCTTTCCAGAAAGACGCTGGCGATCTTGCGCTTCAGCGGATCGCCGTTGCGGTACTGTTCGAGAATGAGCGCCGACTTCCTCTGCAGATGCTCGTTCTCCTCCGACCAGCGATAGGCGTCATCGACGTCAGGCGTCGAGCATAGCGTCGAGAAGATCGACGAATATGAGCGGGCGTGGACGGCTTCCATGAAGGAGATGTTGGAATAGACGGCCTCCTCGTGAGAGGTGATCGAATCCTCCATCAAAGTCGGCGCGCCGATGCTTGTCTGGATGGTGTCGAGCAGCGTCAGGCCGGTGAAGACGCGGATGGTGAGCTGCTGTTCCTCGGGCTTGAGCGCCGCCCAGGACGGAATATCGTTCGAGAGCGGCACCTTCTCCGGGAGCCAGAAGTTCCCCGTCAGCCGGTTCCAGACTTCCAGATCCTTGTCGTCTTCGATGCGGTTCCAGTTGATGGCGCGCACTGCTTCGGGACGCTTCGGGTTTTTGGTTTTCACTTGGATGTTCATCTTGTTCCCCAGGAGATCAGAGTGCGCAGGACACGCAGCCCTGCACTTCCGTGCCGGACAGCGCCATCTGGCGAAGGCGGATGTAGTAGATGGTCTTGATGCCCTTCTTCCAGGCGTAGATCTGCGCCTTGTTGATGTCGCGGGTCGTCGCGGTGTCGCGGAAGAACAGCGTCAACGACAGTCCCTGATCGACATGCTGGGTGGCAGCCGCATAGGTATCGATGATCTTCTCAGGCCCGATTTCGTAGGCGTCCTGATAGTAGTCGAGATTGTCATTCGTCATGAAGGCAGCCGGATAATAGACACGGCCAATCATGCCCTCCTTGCGGATTTCGATCTTCGAGACGATCGGATGGATAGAGGAGGTCGAGTGGTTGATGTAAGAGATGGATCCCGTCGGCGGCACGGCCTGCAGGTTCTGGTTATAGAGGCCCGATGTCATCACGGCCTGCTTCAGTTCCTGCCAGTCTTCCCGCGTCGGAATGTCGATGCCAGCGGTTTCGAACAGTGTTCGAACCCGCTCCGTCGCGGGCTTCCATTCCTGTTCGGTGTATTTGCCGAAATAGTCGCCGGAGGCATATTTCGAATTCTCGAACCCCTTGAAGCTGCGCTCCCGCTCCGCTGCCAGGCGGTTGGAGGCGCGGATGGCATGATAGGTCACGGTATAGAAATAGATATTGGTGAAATCGACGCCTTCTTCGGAGCCATAGAGAATCCGCTCGCGGGCGAGATAGCCATGCAGGTTCATCTGGCCGAGGCCGATCGCATGGCTTTCGTCATTGCCCTTTTCGATCGAAGGTACCGACGAGATGCGGCTCATGTCAGAAACTGCCGTCAGCGCCCGTATTGCCGTCTCGATCGTCTTGCCAAAGTCTTCCGAATCCATAGCCGCGGCGATGTTCAAGGAGCCGAGATTGCAGGAAATATCCTTGCCCATATGCTCGTAGGAAAGATCGTCCCTGTAGGTGCTCGCCTCGCTCACCTGGAGGATTTCGGAGCAGAGGTTGCTCATGGTGATGCGCCCGGCGATCGGATTGGCGCGGTTCACCGTGTCCTCGAACATGATGTAGGGATAGCCGCTCTCGAACTGGATTTCGGCAATCACCTGGAAGAAGTCGCGCGCCTTGATCTTCTTCTTGCGGATACGGTTGTCGGCCACCATCTCGCGGTATTTCTCCGTCACGGAAATTTCCGTGAAGGGTACGCCATAGACGCGTTCGACGTCATAGGGCGAGAACAGGTACATGTCCTCGTTGTTCTTCGCGAGTTCGAAGGTGATGTCCGGGACGACGACGCCGAGCGACAGTGTCTTGATCCGGATCTTCTCGTCGGCATTCTCGCGTTTGGTGTCGAGGAACCGCATGATGTCGGGGTGATGCGCGTTCAGATAGACCGCGCCCGCCCCTTGCCGCGCGCCGAGCTGGTTGGCGTAGGAGAAGCTGTCTTCCAGCAGTTTCATAATCGGAATGATGCCGGATGACTGGTTTTCGATATGCTTGATCGGCGCACCGGCCTCGCGGATGTTGGTGAGCGAGAGAGCGACGCCGCCGCCGCGCTTGGAGAGCTGAAGCGCTGAATTGATCGAGCGTCCGATGGACTCCATGTTGTCCTCGACGCGCATCAGGAAGCAGGAGACCAGTTCGCCGCGCTGCTTCTTGCCGGCATTGAGGAAGGTCGGCGTTGCCGGCTGGAAGCGGCCGGAAATGATTTCGTCGACCATGTCTCTGGCCAGGGATTCATTGCCCTGCGCCAGGGTCAGCGCCACCATACAGATGCGGTCTTCATAGCGCTCGAGATAACGCTTCCCGTCGAAGGTTTTCAGCGTGTAGCTGGTGTAATATTTGAAGGCCCCGAGAAATGTCGGGAACCTGAACTTCTTCGCATAGGCGTGGTCGAAGAGATCGCGCACGAAGTTGAAGGAATACTGGTCGAGAACCTCGCGTTCGTAGTAGCCCTCGGTCACCAGATAATCGAGCTTCTCCCTGAGGTTATGGAAGAAAACGGTGTTCTGGTTGACGTGCTGGAGAAAATACTGCTTCGCCGCCAGCCGGTCCTTGTCGAGCTGGATTTTGCCATCCTCATCGTAAAGGTTCAGCATGGCGTTCAGCGCATGATAGTCGAGCTGCGTTTCCGTAGCCTTCACCGGGCGTTCGAGTGTGAGCGTGTCCAAAATCGTTCCAATCCATCTCTGACATTGACGACGTCCTCTTCCGTGCCGATCAGCTCGAACCTGTAAAGGTACGGCACCTGGCATTTGGCGGAGATGATGTCGCCGGCGATCCCGAAGGTCGCTCCGAAGTTGCTGTTGCCCGCGGCAATCACGCCCCGGATGTTCGATCGGTTCTCCGTCTCGTTCAGGAAACGGATCACCTGTTTTGGAACCGCGCCCTTGCCGCTTTCGCCGCTATAGGTCGGCACCACGAGGACGAAGGGCTGGTGGACACGGAAAAGCTCATTTGGACGGACCGGTATTCGCACGGCATCCAGGCCGAGCTTGCCGATGAAGCGATGGGTGTTCTCGGACCGGCTGGAGAAATAGACGATCCGCTCCGTCGATGGCTGTCCCATCAGGCAAGCGCGCTGATCATGTCGGGCCGGAAGCCCGCCCAGTGCTGTTCGCCGGCAACGACCACCGGGACCTGGCGGTAGCCGAGGCCCTGCACCAGTTCGAGGGCGGCATCGTCGATGGAAACATCGATGATCCGATAGTCGATGCCGTGACGGTCGAGTGCCCTTGTGGTCGCGGTGCATTGGACGCAGGCGGGCTTGCTGTAGACGGTGATGCTCATGATTGTCCTCGTATCTTTGAAAGGCACACGATATCGTCCGGACATCCGCCGATGCCCGTTCGAAGGAAATGAAGATGGATCAGCACACGCCCGGATTTGGACGTGGATGTACGGCTACTCGCGCCGGGACTGGCTTGAAAAATTCGACATGGACTTCACCCCGAAGTTGACTGATCGCAGGAGTTCGGGGAGGCGTGCACGAACGGTGTCATTCCGCAGTACATCGCGACCTTCCGGACACCCCGCCCGTGGACGTTTTGTTTGAGGCAGGTCTCCTGGCTCGCGGGTCGTTGCATCAATCCTCACCTTCCCGAAGCATCATGCTTCAGTGGCTTTCGCTGGATAGATGCTCGCCGCTTACAGTTGCGGGGGCAGCTCCGGAATTGCGGCGCCCATAAGGGGCGGTCGCGCACCGTATTCCCGTCTTAGCCTCCAATTATTGCGAATCGGAAGAACCTCGAACACTAGATATAGTAGACGAGGTTGGAATTTCGTCAATCGATATGATGATGTGCCGTCGCGTTTCGTGGGGATAGAGCAGCGCCGCCGCAGGGGGAGGCGTTGCTCTGCTGAGGATCAGGACGCCGATGCCGTTGTCCGGGCCTGGGCCGACAGGCGAAGCAGACGAGCCGCATGAACCATGTTCACGAGCGCCGGCCTCACTTCGTCCCATTTGCGGGTCTTCAATCCGCAATCAGGATTTATCCAGAGCTGCGCATCGCCCAGCCGCAGACGGGCAAGGTCGAGCAGCTCGGTCATTTCCGATACCTCGGGAACGCGCGGCGAATGGATATCGTAGACGCCCGGTCCGATCTCGTTCGGGTACTTGTATGTCCGGAATGCATCGAGCAGTTCCATCTTCGACCGTGAGGTCTCTATGGAAATGACATCGGCGTCCATTGCGGCGATGGCGTCTATGATGTGGTTGAACTCGGAATAGCACATATGCGTGTGTATCTGCGTCTCATCGGAAACGCCCGTCGAGCACAGCCGGAAGCATTCCACCGCCCAGTCGAGATAGATCTTCCAGTCCGACGTTCGCAGCGGCAGACCCTCGCGCAAGGCTGCCTCGTCTATCTGGATCATCGAGGCGCCTGCCTCTTCAAGGTCGGCAACCTCGTCCCGGATCGCAAGGGCAATCTGGCGGCACACCGCGCTTCGCGGAAGATCGTTACGCACAAAAGACCAGTTCAGGATCGTTACCGGCCCGGTCAGCATGCCCTTGACGGGCTTTTCCGTGAGAGACTGGGCGTAACGCCACCATTGGACCGTCATCGCCCTTGGGCGGGATACGTCGCCATAGATGACCGGCGGGCGCACATAGCGCGAGCCGTAACTCTGGACCCAGGCATGCTGGGTGAACGCGAACCCGGAAAGCTGCTCCCCGAAATATTGGACCATGTCGTTGCGTTCGAACTCACCGTGAACGAGGACATCCAGGCCGATTTTCTCCTGCCAGCGGATTGCCGATTCCGTCTCTTTTCTCAGGAAGGCATCGTAGTCCACATAGCTCATGGTTCCCTTCCCATGCGCGGCTCGGGCCTTGCGCACCTCGGCCGTCTGCGGGAACGACCCGATCGTCGTGGTTGGGAACAGGGGCAGTTTGAGCCGTTTTTCCTGGATAGCCTTGCGACGAAGGAACGCGTTTTGTCTGCGCTTTATGGAAGCGTCGAGGCCCTTGATACGACCATCGACCACGGGATCGTGAACCTTCGGCGAGGATGCCCGCGATGCCGCGGCAGTGGCAGAAGCCGCAAGGGCGTCGCCGATGGCGTTTCGTCCGTCGGACAGACCGCGCCCAAGAGCTACGACCTCGTCGAGCTTCTGTGTCGCGAAAGCCAGCCAGCGTCCAAGATCGGCATCGAGCGCCGTCTCGAGCTCAAGATCGATCGGCACATGGAGAAGTGAGCAGGAAGGCGCGATTTGTACCCGGTCGGCTCCAATCGCGGCAACGACCGGCTCCAGATGATCCAGGGCTTTCACAAGATCGCCCCGCCAGATGTTGCGGCCGTCGATGACGCCGAGTGACAGAACGCGATTTGGCGGAAGCTTCGCCAGGACTTCGCTCAATTGTTCCGGCGCTCGGACGAGATCGATATGCAGCCCCGCCATGGGACTGGCGAGTACGATGGGCAGGTTATCGCCGATCGCTCCGAAATAGGTGGCGACCATGATCTTGAGGTTGGGCACCAGTTTGTGGAAAGCCTCATAGGCGTGTGCGAAAGCGCTCCTGTCTTCGTCGGTCAGATCAAGCACGAGCGCTGGCTCGTCGATCTGGACCCAGTCCGCGCCGGCCGCGCTCAGTTCGGCGAGTATCCTCGCATAGACGGGAAGCAGCCGGTCCAGAAGCCGGATCGGCTCGAAATCCTCCTCCTTGCTCTTGGCGAGCTTCAACAAGGTGATCGGCCCCAGCAAGACCGGGCGCGTATGGATTCCCAGCGCCCTTGCTTCCCGGAACATTTCCAGCGGCCTGTTGGCCGTCAGCTCGAAAGCCTGGTCCGGCCCAATTTCCGGAACCATGTAGTGATAGTTGGTGTCGAACCATTTGGTCATCTCGAGCGCCGGCGCGCCTTGATGATGGTGGACATGGCCGCAATCGCCATGGCCGCCGCCCGTCGATCCGCGTGCCATGGCGAAGTAGGTGTCGAGATCGACCGGGCCTCCCCTCCAGCCGTAGAGCGCCGGGATGGCGCCGACCATGACGGCGGTATCGAGGACATGATCGTAAAGCGAGAAGTCGTTGGAGGGAATTACGGCGATCCCCTTCTCCTTCTGTAGCCGCCAATTGTCGGCGCGAAGTGTCTTGGCGACATCGAAAAGAGCGGCGCGGTCCGATTGCCTGGACCAGCAGGATTCCAGAGCGAATTTCAATTCGCGGTGTCGTCCGATGCGTGGAAAGCCGAGATTCGCAGTCAGTATGGTCATTTTCCTTACCCCGAGGGTTGTGGGCAAGGCATTGGAATGACGCATCGACGAAAGGCACAGGGGTGCCGATCGCAAAGCGGCACACCGGGACACCCCGCCCGTGGACGTTATCTATCGCGGCAGGTCTCCTGGCTTGCGGGTCGTCACCACCATCCTGTCTTCCCGAGGCGTCTTCCTCAGTGACTTTGATCGGATGGCGGCTCACCGCCTACAGTTGCGGGGGCAGCTCCGGCATGGACATTGCAGATGTCTTGACCGAATTCCCTCTTAGCTCCGGATCAGACGATCCGCAGAACCACGATGGCACGCAGGATGTCGGAATGTGTTGCTGTCGTCAAGAGATATAAAGATATCTTTATATGATCCTGCGACGCTTCTGGCGGACGCTTGCCTTCACGGCACGCAACCCTAGTTTTCATATCTGGGGAAATGCAGCATTATGGGGCGATGCTTTTGGAGACGATCGCGTTGGGACTGTATGAACGGTTTGTTCGGATAGCGTTCATGTAGAGTGCAATATCACCCATCCATGCCATCGATATCAGAGTGAGGAGCGAAGGATGTTTAGACGTTTTGCACGAGTTTCTTTCATCGCGTTGGCCGGCTTGGCCGCAACGCAGTTGATGCCATCTGTCGCCATGGCGCAGTATTACGGCGACGATGATGGATACAGGCAGCCGCCAAGATGGGACCGCCGCCAGGATCAGGACTGGGATGGCCCGCGCAGAGATCGTGACCGTGGTGACCGTGGTGGTTGCAGCCGGCGCGACCTTATGGATGCCGCCCGCCAGGAAGGTTTCCGCCGCATTGATTCGGTCGAAAACAATGGGCGACGCATTGTTGTCCGTGGCTGGAATGATGGCGGTCCCGACCGCATGGTCTTTGCCAATCGACGCGGCTGCCCGGCCCTCAATTGAGGCTCCGGTATCATCCGCCGCGACCAATGTAGGCGGCGGGCCAAAGCATAATGCCAAGGCACGGTTTTGATCGTGCCTTGGACAGACATTCCGACTATCCGAGCGCGTCGGCCATTCTGATGAGATCGGCGACGGATCCCGCCTGCATCTTGCGCATCGCCTGGCCGCGATGGACCTTCACGGTGATTTCGCTGAGGCCGAGTTCGGCGGCGATCTGCTTGTTGAGGCGTCCGCGGGCGACAAGCGCCATCACTTCACGCTCGCGCGCCGTCAGCGTCGCAAATCGCTCCCGCAAATCGGTCGTAGCAGCGTCCTGGCGAAGCCGGGTGCGATCCTTTTCCAAAGCTTGCCGAATGGCGTCGAGAAGATCCTGTTCCCGAAAGGGCTTGAGCAGAAACTCCACCGCCCCGGCCTTCATCGCCCTCACGGACATCGGCACATCGCCGTGGCCGGTCAGGAATATGATGGGCAGGGGATTGCCGGTTCTTGCCAGCTCGTCCTGGAAATCAAGGCCGCTTGCATCCGGCATCCTGACGTCAAGGACAAGGCAGGACGGACCGTCGGATCGTCGATGCTTCAGGAAATCCCGTGGCGATGCGAAGCTGCTGACGTCATAGCCGACTGAGCGCAGGAGGCTGTCCAGCCCATCCCGGACGGAGGGATCGTCGTCGATGACATAAATGGTCGGTTTCTGCTCCGGCATGATCATCCTCTTGCTCCGGTATCCGACGGCAGGATGAAGCCGAACACCGCGCCATGCGGGAAGTTGGGCGCCGTATAGACCGCACCGCCATGCGCCTCGACGATCGACCGGCTGATCGCCAGCCCCATCCCCATTCCTGTCGTCTTGGTCGTGAAGAAGGCTTCGAACATCCTGTCGGAAGCGGCTGGCGGCACGCCCATGCCGGTGTCGCGCACGCTGATGGTTATCTTCCTGTCGTCAGCTGCGGCGCTGACCAGCAGTTCGCGTTTCTCCGCATCGACGCCCGCCATCGCTTCGATGGCATTGATGACGAAGTTCAGGATCACCTGCTGCAGCTGAACCCGGTCGCCCGTCACGGATGGTAGATCATTGGCAAGTTCGGTGCGCAGCAGGATATGGTTTTCGCGGATATCGCTACGGACGAGCGCCAGCGCTTCCGAGATCGTCTCGGCCATGTCGATGCTGTCGCGCGATGGAGATGTTCGCGCAACGAGGCTGCGGACACGGCCGATCACCTCGCCGGCGCGACCGGCATCCTTGACGATCCTGTCGAGCGCGCGCCGGGCCTCCTCCTGGTCGGGAGGCGTTGCCGACAGCCAGCGGAGCGCCGCATTGCCATTGGCCACGATCGCGGTGATCGGCTGGCTGACCTCATGGGCGATGGAGGTGCTGAGTTCGCCCATCGTCATGATGCGCGACATGCGTGCGAGTTCGGATTGCGCCTGTCTGGCTCTTGCCTCGGTCGCCTCGATCCTGATCGCCAGATAGGTGGTCGCGGCGATCGCGAGCAGGCTTATGGCCCCGTTCACCGTGCCGGATTGGGAATCGCCATGTCGTGTCAGACAATAGCTGACTATGGTGAGGACGGCACAGACGATCCCCACGACCATGACGGCTCCAGGCCGGCCGGATCGCACGGAGATGAGGATCACCGAGACATAGAGCACCGCAAAGGCGATCTCCAGATTGGTCACCGTGTCGGCAACAAAGATCAGGGCGGCGAGCAGCGTAATGCCCAGCCACATCAAGGGCGCCTCGACCAGATATCGCAGGACCTCGCGCCTCATGTTGCCTTACCCTTCTCACACGAATCCGCCGCCGCACGTGCGACGGCAGGGTGCACGATCGGAAAGCCATGAGCAATGCCGACCATTGCGGAGTGCCAATGGTCGGCCATGATCGAGTGTCGCCCTCAACTTGGGTTTTCGAGTGTGAACAGGTCGGCATTCTCGTCATAAGCAAAATATTCGGCGTAACGAGCCCAGTTTGTCACGGCTTTCAGCGTGGTATCGGCATAGTCCTCCGACATGTAGTCCTCGAGCTCGTCGCGAAAACGCCGGGCCGGCGCGCGGTGCGTCGGCCGCTCGTCGAGAACACGGCGGATATGGGCGGCAAGCGGCACATAGGTGGCGAGATGCTGCTCGAACAGGCGCTTGCGTTCGTCGACATCGCTGTCGAAGAAGCGCAGGCCCGGTGCCGTCAGTCGAATGTCGCCACCTTCCAGATCGGCAAAGCGTAGCAGTTGTAGTGTCTCGGCGACGGGGAAAAGATCGTCGATGTCGAGATGGAGATGCGTGGCAAGCGGTGGCAAGTCCGCCTGTCCCCGATAAGGTTCGGCCGCGACCGTCTCGATCAGGCCGGACAGCAGGTTGGTCGATACCCGCGGCAGGGCCATGGCTATTCCCGTTCCTGGGAAAAGCCCATCGCGCGCCGTCGTGCCGGTTTTCGCGGTCATCCTTGCATAGATATCTTCGACCAGCATCCGGAAGGTGGGATCGAGACGGTTGCGCGGCTGCGGTAGGTCGACGCGAATTTCGGCGATGACGCGACCGGGGTTCGACCCGAAGATCAGGATGCGGTCGCACATCAGCACGGCCTCTTCGATATTGTGCGTCACCATCAGGATGGATTCGATCGGCATCCGGCCTTCGCACCACAGATCGAGCAGATCGGTGCGCAGTGTCTCGGCCGTCAGCACGTCGAGCGCCGAGAAGGGCTCGTCCATCAGCAGCACCTTCGGGCGCACGACGAGGGCGCGCGCAAGGCCGACACGCTGGCGCATGCCGCCTGAGAGTTCCTTCGGATAGGCGCTTTCGAAACCGTCTAGGCCGATGAGGTCGATGGCGGCAAGTGCCCGCTTGCGCCGCTCGGCCGGTGCTACGCCCTGGGCTTCAAGGCCAAGTTCGACATTCTGCAGGACCGAAAGCCAGGGGAAGAGCGCGAAACTCTGAAAAACAACGGAGACGCCCGAGTTGGGACCGGTCACGGGCTTGCCTTCGAAGGTGACTTCGCCCTTGCTCGGCCGGATCAGGCCGGCGATCGCCCGCAGCAGCGTCGACTTACCGGAACCGGACCGCCCAAGCAGTCCGACGATCTCGGCGGAGCGAAGCTCCAGATCGACATTGTCCAGCACGACCAGCGAGCCGGATGCGCCCTTGTCGTAGATTTGGCAGACCTGCTTGGCCGATACCAGCGGGGCGGCTTCGGCAATTCCTGCCTTTTTCGTGAGTATGGTGTTTTCCATGATTGTTACTCCGACTGGAATGGTTAGTTGAGACGCAGGCGGCGTTCGGCGAAGACGTAGAGCGGTCGCCAGAGGGTTCTGTTCAAAAGCGTGACGAAGAGCGACATGACCGCGATGCCGAGGATGACGCGCTGGTAGTCGCCGGCCTCCGTGGCCTTGGCGATGTAGGAGCCGAGGCCGAAGGCCTCGAGCTTGGTGTGGCCCCAGCTCACCACCTCGGCGACGATGCTGGCATTCCACGAGCCGCCCGATGCCGTCAGCGCGCCGGTGACGTAGTAGGGAAAGATCCCCGGCAGAATGGCGCGCCGCCACCAGGTCCAGGACCGCAGCTGGTAGACCGAGCAAGCTTCCTTTAGATCCGTCGGAAAGGCACTGGCGCCGGCGATGACGTTGAAGAGGATGTACCATTGCGTGCCGAGCACCATCAGCGGCGAGAGCCAGATGTTCGGGCTCGCTCCGGTCGCGACGATTGCTATGACCGCGAAGGGAAACAGCACATTGGCGGGAAAGGCCGCGAGGAACTGCGCCACCGGCTGAACACGCTCGGCAACGGCCGGCCTGAGGCCGATCCAGACGCCGATCGGCACCCAGATCACGGACGCCACCGCAATCAGCACAAGTACGCGCAGCAGCGTGACGAGACCGCCGCTGAAGGCTTCCCACGCGTCGCTCCATGTGAGCGTCTGGCTCACGAAGGCAAACGCAGTCCAGATGCCCCAGATGCCGATACCTGCGATCAGAACGAACCACGCGTAATCGAGCATTCGTGTAGCCACGGCATTGTTGTGCCTGACGACCGGCGCCTTTCGGGGCATGGCCGGCAGTCGGACGAGCATCAGGCTGCCCCATGCCCAGGCAAGCGGTCCCATCAGGTATTTCAGCAGGCGCGTGCGCTGGATCAGCGAATAGACCCATGAGCGGGGCTTCTCCTGCCCAGCCGTCTGCTCGAAGCGGAATTTGTCGGCCCAGGCGACGATCGGCCGGAACAGCAGCTGGTCGTAGAGCACGATGACGACGCCCATTGCGAGGACTGCCCAGCTCACTGCTGCAAAATCCTGCTTGTCGATGGCAACCGCCAGCCAGGAGCCGAGGCCCGGCAGCTGCACCGTGGTATTGCCGACGGTGATCGCTTCGGAGGCGACGACGAAGAACCAGCCGCCGGACATCGACATCATCGTGTTCCAGATCAGCCCGGGCGCCGAAAAAGGCGCTTCCAGCCGCCAGAACCGCTGCCAGGCGGAAAGACCGAAACCACGGCTCACCTCGTCGAGATCGCGCGGCACAGTTCGCAGCGACTGATAGAAGGAAAAGGCCATGTTCCAGGCCTGGCTGGTGAAGATCGCGAAGACCGACGCACATTCGGCGCCAAGCTGGCTTCCCGGGAAGATCCCCATGAAGAAGGTGACGGTGAATGTCAGAAAGCCCAGCACCGGCACGGATTGCAGGATATCGAGGGCAGGGATGATGATCATCTCCGCCCGCCGGCTTTTGGCGGCCAGCGTTGCGAAAACGAAGGTGAAGACGAGCGAGGCCCCGATTGCCGCGAACATCCGCAACGTCGTGCGCAGGGCATATTCCGGCAGCCGCGCGGGATCGAGCGAGATGGGGGTGTTTGCCAACCCGTCCAGCGGCGCCCGCATTTCGGCAGCGCCATGCACAGCGAGCACGGCCAGCGCCGCGACGAAAGCGAAGGCGACGAGATCGTAGCCGTTCGGCAAAATGCGGGTTCGTGCCAGTTCGGCAACGGCGCTGTGCCCCCGGCGATCATTGGAAAGAAAGACCATGTGATGACCTCATGGAAAAATTGGAGAGTGTCGGCGATATGCCCGCGTGATGTGATGGCGGTCGCAGCGGGGGCTACGCCACCTGATGATTATCCGTGCGACGACTGCCATCCTCGTCGAGGGGCGCGCGGTCTTGCGTGGTCCAGAAGCACTCCAGCTTCCCCGTCAGCGGGCTGGTGTGCCAGACGGCGACAAGGGCCGGGCGCGGCTGTTCCGAATGGGCGGGGAGTGTCCGGATCACCGGAAATTTGGATGCGGGCATCCGTCCGCGAAAAAGAACGATGTTGTTCATGGTTCACCTCCTCGGTCCGCCGACGGCGGGTCCGGGCGGCGAACCGGACAGGCTAGGCCCGACCGGCGCTCGCCCGGGCGATTGCGCCGGGAGCGTTCCAGGTTGTTGCGATGACCATCCGGTCACGGCCGGATGCCGCAACCGGATAGCGACTAGAGTAGCTGTCCATTGGCTTCTTGATCTGTTGTTTCGGTAACCCCGCGCGCTGCGTCGTGGGGCATGGCCGTGATCTCATGGGGGGGATGAACGGTCAATCAGGCGTTGGTGCACCGCGATTATACCTTGGTATAGGCGGGGAATGTTTGCGCTGTGGATCAAGCCGATCGGGGGCGGCAAGAGCCGCCGCCGCGATTGACGGCTAGCCGGAGATCAAGATCTGCCGGGCAGTCGATGTCAGCCTTTTGCCGCCGTCAGGCGTCACCACGACTGTTTCGCTAAAGCCAAGGCCGCAGGCGCTTGCATAGACATGGAAGACCATTTCGTCTTCCAGCGGCCAATTCTCCGTCGGCAGGAACACGCGGGAAAAGTCGCTTGTGCGCGGCGTGCGCGTATAGAGACCGAGCGTATAGGCCGTGACGTTGTTATAGGTTGGCCGCCAACCCTCCGCGACGAGGCCATTGCGAACGATGGCGTCCACATCCCGCGCGATAGCTCCGGGCTTCATGGTCGCAATCTGCTCGTCCTGCAGCGTGACGATGCGGGACGTTGCATCGCGGAGCCGGGACGCGGGCTTGCCGATGATGATCGGCCGCATCAGACGTGCGCCGTAGCCGCCGATGCGTGGGATCAACTCAACGTGCAGTATGTCTCCCTCGCTCAGCACGTCATTCCTGAGCGCACCATGCAGAAACTCGTGGCTGCCGCTCGCCTTGACGATCGGTCCGGTCTCACCCGTATCGGCGCCCTCCCGCAGGAATGTCGCGGCTGCAACCGCTGCCGCATCGCGGGTCGACATGCCCGAGCGGATTGTCTCGGCGATGGCCCGCATGGCCTTGTCGGCAATAGCAGACGCATCCGTCAGAACCGCGATCTCGCGCGGCGATTTGATCCAGCGCAAGCTGTCGCTGATGCCGGGAAGGGCGATGAATTCCGCCCGAGGCAGGCATGCCCTGAGCCTGGCGGCCGTATGGGCACTGAAGCTATAGGCATTGATATCAGCGCCGATGCGGGCGTCAGCGAAACCATAGGCGCAGATGCTGTCCGCGACGGCCTGATGAGGATCATCGACATCTGCAAAGCCGATCACATCCGCGATCCAAGTCTTCTCCCGACAGGGCGCTTCGTCGAGTTCGCGAAGTACGAACCACGGCTGTCCGTGGCGTGGAAGCAGGGCGGCGCGGTACATGGTTTCGGAGACGGTATAGCCCGTCAGCCAGGCCAGCAGCTCGCCGCTGTCGATCAGAAGGAGATCGACAGCGGAGGCGTCCATTGCGGCATGTGCCTTGGCAATCCGCCAGTCATATTCGTCACGAGGGAACATGCGGCCTCAGGCGATCTCGCAGATGTCGAGAATGGTGAGCATGTAGACGCGGATCATGTCGAGATAGTCGATGATGTCGACGCGCTCGTCCGGCATGGTGTTGTAGCGCCCGCCTGGACCGCAGACGATGCCTTCCATGCCAAGCTCGTGATAGAGATGGCCGGCATCTGTGCCGTAAAAGCGGGTTGGTGTGATCGCACCGGTCGGCTGCTTCTCGCCGCGCACGGCCTCATAGGCCGCGTTGATCGACGTAACGATGCGCGAGGTCGGCGACACCTCGAAAGGCGGCATCAGCGGACGTCCTTCGATCATCTCGGGAACCAGCTTGGCCTTGAGCCCTGGAAAACGCTTCTCAAGTTCGACGAGTTCGCCGGCGAGATCGGCGAGAACGCCTTCCTGTGTCTGGCCGGGTGCGTAGCGGGCCGAGCCCCGAATGCGGACGAAGTCGGAGACCTGCGGTGGCCGCCATTCCTCGAGATCGCGTCCGAGAGCGCCATGGACGACGCCGACATGGCCGCGGTTGATGGAGCGATGCACTTCGCTTCTCGCGCCGCTGAACGTCATGGCGTTGATGCGCGGAATGATGTCGCAGGCGGCGGCGATGGCATCGACGGATTGTTCTCGCTTGGAAAGATGTCGGGTGTCGCCGGTAAGCTCGATGACGAAGCTCAGCGCTGCCGCGTGCATCGTCACGGCGGCGAGGTCGCTCGGCTCGCTGTTGATGAAATAGTCGGCCTTGACGCCGCTGCGGATGGCCGCGAGCGTGCCGACGCCGCCCTGCAATTCACCGACCACATAGGTCAGGATGATATCGCCCTTGAGCTTCACGCCCGCATCCAGCAGCGTCTTGACGGCGCAGAAATAGGCCGCGTCGCCCGCCTTCATGTTGGAAACGCCGATACCGTAGATGAACTTGTCATCGACGAGGCCGCCCCAGGGATCGACAGTCCAGCCTTCGGTCACCGGATTGGTATCGAGATGGCCGTTGAACAGCAGGCTCTTGCCGCCGCCCGATCCCTTCAGGCGCCCGATGGCATTGAAGCGCTGACCGTCGTCGAAAGGCTGCAGCTCGGACTGGAGGCCGATCGCTGCCATCTCGCGGGCCATGATGCGGGCGAGTTCGCGCTCGCCATCGGTCTGGGAATGGCTCTTCTGGCGTACCATGTTCGACAGGAAGTCGAGGCAGCTCTTCTCGTCGATTGTGCCGACGAGCGATTTCGGGTCCATTATATGCTCCTTGCTCTGCAATTCTAAATGGATGTGCTTGCGAGCGCCGGAACCGCCGCGATCAGCTGGCGGGTATAGTCGGCGCGGTCAGGGCTGGCGATTTCGTCTGATGGTACGACCTCGACAAGATCGCCGCGGTACATCACGGCGATGCGATGGGCGATCTGGCGGACGAGATTGAGGTCATGAGTGATGAAGAGAAAGGCCGTGCCGTGCTTGCGGTGCAGTTCCAGCAGCAGCTGCACGATCGATGCTTGCACCGAGACATCCAGCGCCGAGGTGATCTCGTCGCAGATGACGAGCTTCGGTTTCGAGGCGAAGGCGCGGGCAATGGCGACGCGCTGTTTCTCTCCACCCGAGAGCTGATGCGGATAGCGGTCGGCATGGGTGCGCGGCAGGCGAACCTGTTCCAACAGGTCGCCGATCTGTTGCGACAGGGAACCGCCTTCACCCGCGCCATAGAGTTTCAATGGTCGAGACAGGATTTCATGGATCTTCTGCCGGGGATTGAGCGAGGCGTCGGGGTGCTGGAAGATCAGCTGGACATCCTTGCGATAGCTCCTGTCCATGTCGGCAAGGCCGGTGATTGTCCGCCCGGCGAAGGTCATCCTGCCTTCGAACGGATTGAGCCCGGTCATCGCCTTGGCGAGCGTCGACTTGCCGGAACCGGATTCTCCGACGATGCCGAGGATTTCGCCCGGCTGCACAGTGAGGCTGATGGCGCGATTGCCGGTGAAGCGCTTGAAGGTGCGGCCCGTCAGCGCCGAGAGAAACGGCTTGCGACCGTAATGGACGCTGATATTCTCGACCTCCATCAGCGGTTGGGTCTGATAGGTCGGGCGCGTCTCGACCAGCCGGTTGGCGGGTCGCGGCACGGCTGCAAGCAGCTCTCTGGTGTAATCCTGGCGCGGTGCTCTGAAGATATCGTCGATGGCGCCCTGTTCGACGATCGCGCCGCGCCGCATCACCGCCACGCGCTTGGCCGTGCGGGAGAGCAGCGCCAGATCGTGCGAGATATAGAGCGAGGCGACGCCTGTCTCCGCCTGAAGATCGAGAAATAGGTCGAGGATCTGCCGCGAGGTGATGACATCAAGCGCGGTCGTCGGTTCATCGAAGATGATGCATTGCGGATTGCAGGCAAAGGCCGTCGCGATGACGACACGCTGCTTCTCGCCGCCCGATGCCTCATGCGGCATGCGCTGCATCATCTGCGCCGGGCTCTTCAGGCCGACACGGGCAAGCATCGCCTCGCCTTCGCTCCATGCCTGCTTCTTGGTAAGCCCGCGATGACGCTTCAGCGCCTCCGTCAGCTGCGTGCCGAGCGAAAGGGTGGGGTTGAGCGAGGTGCCGGGGTCCTGAAACACCATGCTGATCTGCTTGCCGCGCATGCGGTTGACTTCGGCCGGCGATCTCGCCGCGAGGTCCTCGCCCTGCAGCCGGATGGCGCCGGCGACTTCGCGGGCATTGTCCGGCAGGTAACGCATGATCGACCAGGCAAGCGAGGTCTTGCCGGAACCGGATTCCCCAACGAGGCCGAGGATTTCCCCGGCCGCGATCTCCAGGTCGATGTTCTTCAATGCGTGGAAGACGCCGTTCACTGTCAGATAGTCGAGCGAATAGTTGCGGATCTGTAGAACGCTGTTTTGTGCGAGTTCGCTCATCTCATCCTCCCGTGCGCGGGTTGAGAGCATCGCGCAGGCCATCGCCGAGTAGGTTGAAGCCGACGGCGACGATTGCGATCGCCAGGCTCGGCCAGATCAGAATGCCGGCGCTGATATGCATGTATTGGCGCGCTTCGGAGATCATCAGTCCCCATTCCGTTGCTGGCGGCTGGGCGCCGAGCCCAAGGAAACTCAGTGTCGCGAACAGCATCACGGCGAAGGAAATCCGGATGGTCGTCTCGACGATGATCGGGGCGATGACGTTGGGCAGCATTTCGCGCAGAATGATGTAGGACGAGCTTTCGCCGCGGGCGATTGCCGCACTGACATAGTCCTGCTTGCGGATGGAAAGGGCGACGCTGCGGGTGATGCGGGCCATGCCGGGCGCAAAGGCGACGGCGACCGCCACCAGCGCATTGATGCTACCGGAGCCGAGTAGATTGACGATCAGAAGCGCGAACAGAAGGTTCGGGATCGACATGATGGCATCGATCGTTCGCATGATCATCTCATCGGCGCGACCACCAAGATAAGCCGACACCGTACCGATGAGGGCGCCGGCAAAGGTTCCGGCCAGGGTGGCGACGACCGCCGTGATCACGGTCGCACGGGCGCCGATCAGCAGCCGGCTCAGAATATCGCGGCCATATTGATCCGTTCCGAGCAGAAAGGTCATGCTCGGTCCCTTGTAGCGGGCAAGGATCGACATGGCTTCGGGGTCGCGGGGGGCGAGCCACGGCCCGAATGCGA
Source organism: Rhizobium sp. AP16 (assembly GCF_000281735.1). NCBI lineage: Bacteria > Pseudomonadati > Pseudomonadota > Alphaproteobacteria > Hyphomicrobiales > Rhizobiaceae > Rhizobium > Rhizobium sp. AP16. The sequence continues at coordinate 167,168 of NZ_AJVM01000074.1, forward strand.
CGACGATGAACACCAGAACGATCAGGATCAGGCCGGTGGCGCCCTGCGGTGTACGCAACAGCCGCTTGAGAAGATCAACCATATTGGATCCTCTTGTCGAGCCAGGCATAGAGAAGGTCGGCTGCGAAATTGACGATGGAATAGGTGGCGGCCATGAGGAGGACGCCGGCCTGGATGGAGGGCAGGTCGCGCGTCTGGATGGCGACGATGAGCTGCCGCCCGATGCCAGGAATGGCGAAGATCTCTTCGACGACGATGATGCCGCCGAGCAGATAGCCGACATCCAGCGCAACGACGGTGATGGTTGGCAGCAGTGCGTTACGAAGGGCGTGGCCGAACAGAACGCGTGAACCGGAGAGGCCCTTCAGCCGTGCGGCGCGGATATAGTCGGTATGCAAGACATCGACGAGTTCCGAGCGCACCATGCGCGAGACGTGGGCGATGAGGATGATGGAGATGACGCAGACGGGCAGCGCCAGATGCGCGATGCCGTCGAGGAAATTCTCGGTGAGCGGCACGTAGCCGGTCGCGGGCAGCCATTTCAGCCAGTCGGAAACGACCAGCACCGCGACCGTTGCCGTCACGAATTCAGGCAGCGAAACGCCTGCATAGGACACGAGGCTGACGAGCATGTCGGTCAGGCGCCCGCGCCGCATCGCGGCGATGACGCCGAGTGGAATGGCCAGCACCAGCATCAGGCCGATCGACAGGCAGGCGAGCAGCAGTGAGCGCCCCAGCGCTTCGAACATCACGGGACCGATGGGTTGGCCGGTGCGCAGCGAATGGCCGAAATCGCCGTGTAGGACGCCACCCAGCCAATGCAGATATTGCAGCCAGACGGGGTCGTTGAGGCCCATCTGTTGGCGCAGCGCGTCCAGGGCTTGGGCGGTAGCGTTTTCCCCCAGCATCATCACGGCGGCATCGGCCGGCAGGACCTGGGTAATGGCGAAGACGACGAGCGACACGACGAAGAGCGTGTAGACGATCATCAATAGTCGCTTGATCAGATAGTGCGGTGACAAGGGCTTGTTCCCTGGCGTTCCTGTGGCCGGCTGCGGATTATACGGCCGGCCTTTGAGCTGCGTTGCGCGCCGGAGAGCGACGCGCAACGCCTATATCGGCTCCGAGCCTCTACGAGCTCAGCTCCGCTTCGGCGCCTTATCGGTCAAGGCGGTGTAATCGAGGCGGAAGACGGATGCGCGCGGATGGACTTCGAAGCCTGAGACCCAATCGCGCTTGGCCGCCAGGACGTCGAAGAAGACTGGAATGATCGAGGGGACTTCCTCGTTCATCAGCTTTTGCGCCTCCGCATAGAGCGCCGTGCGCTTGGTCTCGTCGGTGATCCCGCGTGCTTCGTTGACGACCTTGTCGAAGGCCGTGTTGTTCCAGCGCGTTTCGTTCCAGGCTGCGTCGGAGGTATAGAGAAGCTTGAAGATGGCGTCGGCCGTCGGCTGCATGTTGTAGAAGCCGACATAGAAACTGCCCTTCTTCCAGACCTGATCCAGATAGGTGGCGTGTGGCATCGTCTGGACGTTGATCCTGATGCCGGCTTCCTTGGCCATTTCGCGCAGCGCCACGGCAAGCTGCGTGCGCTGGCTCGGCTTGTCGGAAGCAATCAGAGTGGCTTCGAACCCGTCCGGATAGCCCGCTTCGGTGAGCAGCTTCTTTGCTTCCTCGATATTGGCCTGGCGCAGCGGCAGGTCGGTATAGAAGTGGTAGGAGGAGTTCAGCGGCGTGTCGTTGCCCGGCGTTCCGAAGCCTTCGGTCACGAAATCGACCATGGCCTGCCGGTCGACAGTCAGCGCCAGGGCGCGCCGGACACGGGGATCGTTGAAAGGCTTGGTGTCGCAGCCGAAGTTGATGTTGCAGAACTGGCCCGAGGGAACGCGCAATGCGTTGACGCCCTGGGCGTCCTTCATGCGCAGATATTCGGTGGGCTGGACGGTAGAGACGACGTCGATGTCGCCGGCCAGAAGTGCCGAGGTTTGGGCTGACGTATCCGGGAAAACCTGGATTTCCACGCGGTCGAGATAGGGACGCTTCGGATCGTAATAGTCCGGATTGCGTTCGACGACGATCAGGCGGTCGGGCTCATAGGACACGAGCTTGAAGGGGCCGGTACCGTTCGCTGTTGTCGACAGCTTCTTGAAGTCGCCGGTCGCGATCGAGGCGGGAATGATGCGGGCCACCGTATAGGCCATGGCGACCGGGAAGTCGGCATAGGGACCCGAGAGCTTGAAGACGGCGGTCAGAGGGTCGGCAGCCGTGACATCGGCGATCGGGCCGACATTGTTGCGGGCCGGAGACGCATTGTTCGGATTGAGGATCGCCTTGAAGGTCTCGACGACGTCGGTCGCGGTGAAGGGCGAGCCGTCATGGAATTTCACGCCTGCGCGAAGCTTGAACGTCCATTCGGTCAGCGCATCGTTGGCGCTCCAGGATTCGGCAAGGTCCGGCTCGATGGTCATATCGACCTTCAGTCGCGTCAGATTGCTGTAGAGCAGCTCGGTGACCATGTATTCCGGATTGACGCGGGTCAGAAGCGGATGGATCACGCTTGCCGCCTGGTCGACGGAGATCCGCAATGTTCCGCCCTTTGCGGGCGTGGCAGTCTGGGCAAGGCCGAGAGACGGTGCTGTCAGAAGCGCCGCCGTTCCGGCCAGAAAATGACGTCGGTTCAACTTCAGCATCTGGTGTTCCCCTTATTTTGACGCGGAATAGTCTGGAATGAGATCGGCGGAAAAATCCTGCGCGAGGTAGGCGAGAATGCTTTTCGCCAGGGCGATGATATCCGTCGTTGTCGTGTGTTCTTCCGGGCTGTGGATGCAGCTTTCGGGACGTCCGAGGCCCCCGAGCAGTATCTCCTGCATCACGCCGGTCCGTTGGACGTAACCGAAATCCGAGCAGCTCGCGGCCCCCCACTTGCTGAAGTCGGAGGGCTGGTAGCCGAAACCGAGGCTCAAAGCCTTCTGCCAGCGCGGCCAATGGGGGCCATCGGGGTCTGCCGTTGGGATCAGGTGGCCGACGACGTCGATGTCGAAGCTAAGGCCTGGCGTTTGCGCCACGCATGCGCGCACCAGATCCTCGAGTGTGGCGCGCGCCGCATCATAGCTTTCTTCCGGAGCGTAACGGCGGCTGACGAGGATCTTGACCTCGGCCGCGACCTGCCCGCCCGACGTGCCACCGTTGACGGCGGATATGGACAGCTGCGGCCGCAATGGGCCGCTCGCATGTGGCGGCGGCGGCAGTTTGGACTCGAAAGCGGCGATCTTCGGCTTCAGCGCCTGGAGTGCATTGAGAAGGGGGAGGGCACCCTCGATGGCATTGACGCCCGAACCGGTGCGATTGCCTTCGCCGGCATGAACGGCATGCCCTCTGATGGTGATCTGAAGGTGAAAGACACCGAAGCAGCCGGCCCAGATGCGCGGCGCGGCCGAACCGTTGAAATTGACGATGTGCCCCTTGAGCATGTTTTGTTCGGCAAGATAGCGGATACCGGGATAAAGCCCGCCTTCCTCGTCCGTACACAGCAGCAGCATCGGGTCATAGGCAAGCTCGACGCCGTGCTCTTCGGCGGCGCGCAGCGCAAGCAATGTCGCGGCGATCGTCCCCTTCATGTCGGCGGCGCCCAGCCCGAAAAGCTGGTCTCCCTCGCGCGTCAGGCCCAGTGGGTTACGCTGCCAGCCCGGCGCTACGGGAACGGTATCGACATGATAGTAGAGGCCGCAGACCGGCTTGTTTGCCGGACGTTCGGCGATCAGATTGACGCGCTCTCCGCAAGCCGGGCCGTTGGCGACACGCCATAGCGCGTCCGGCACCGTGACGCGCCTGGTGTAAAAGCCCAGGGGTGCCAGCAGTTCTTCCATCAGGTCCGAAAAGGCAGGGTAGCCCAAGCCCGGTGGAAAGGAGGTGTCGATGGCAATCATCCGCGCCAGATCCTCGACCGCCTTTTCGACATCGCGTTCGATTGCCGCCAAGGCGTTTGCAAATGATACCGACTGGGGTGATAAGGCTTGATTGCTCACGTTGAGTTCCGAAAAAGATGCGCGGAATGGAGGCTTTTGCTATTCTCGTATTCATATAAACTATATAGTAATGATGCTTCCTCGCCTTCCGTGAGTCAACTCCAAATAAGAGGCAATTAATTGCGCGAAATGCCCAATTTTTTAGCAGATACATCGCGAGCGGCGGAGTTATCCCTGCCGCTCTATGAGGTGGTCAAGCGACAGATCACCGAAGCGATCATGATGGGCAAATGGCCGGCTGGGACCATCCTGCCGAGCGAGATCGCGCTGTCGCAGATGTTCGGAGTGGCGGTCGGCACCGTCCGGCGGGCTTTGGCGGATCTGACCAATGAGGGATTGCTGAGCCGCCGGCGCAAGACGGGGACGGTCGTGACGGGGCGCACGCCGCAGCACAGCCTGCGTTTCTTCTTTCAGTATTTCCGCCTTCATGGCCTCGACGGCTCGCTGCAGAATTCCACCTCGGAAATCCTGTCGCTTGAGAAGCGCCTGGCCAGCCAGGACGAGAGCGCGAGCCTGCAACTGGAAAGCCCGACGGAGGTGATCACCTTTCATCGCCTGCGCAGCGTCGGCGGCGTACCGGTCATGCATGAGGTCATCACGCTTCCGGCGCACTTGCTGCCGGGCTTCCCCGAGAAGAAAGAGGACATTCCCGCGCTGCTCTATCTGTTTCTTCTCGATCGCTATGGCATCCGCATTTCCGCGGTTCGCGAACAGATTGCGGCAACGCTTGCGACGGAAGATGATGCCCGGCTGCTGAAGCTCACTCTGCCGGATGCCGTGCTAACGATCGATGAGGTATCCTACGATCAGTCCGCCGCCCCGGTCCTTGTCGCGCGCCATCGGGCGACGACGAGAAGCCACCGCTATGTGCATGAGGTTCAGTAGGGCGGAGAGGGTTGGTCACGCTAGGCGCCCCTTACATGGCGAGATAGGCCTGGCGAATATCCTCGCGGCTTTCGAGTTCGGCAATGGTGCCGGAATATCGGATACCGCCCTTTTCCAGAATATAGGCGCGGTCGGAGATCAGCCGGGCGAAATGCAGGTTCTGTTCCGATAAAAGGATGGACAGTCCCTCGCGTTTCATCGTGACGATCGCATCCGCCATCTGCTCGACGATCTTGGGCGCCAGCCCCTCGGATGGTTCGTCGAGAAGGATCAGGTGCGGATTGCCCATGAGAGTGCGGCCGATGGTCAGCATCTGCTGCTCACCGCCGCTCATGTTACCGGCCGGCCTCTTACGCATGCCGCCGAGGTTCGGGAAAATCTCGTAGATGCGCTCAGGCGTCCACACAGCGTGCCGGTCGCGCGCCGCCTGCCGTCCGACTTCGAGATTTTCCTCCACCGTCAGTCCAGTGAAGATGCGCCGGTCTTCCGGCACATAGCCGAGCCCCTTACGGGCGATGTCGAAGGGAGCAAGCCTGGAAATATCCTCGCCGCGAAACCGGACTTCTCCCTGTTTCGACATCAGCAGGCTCATGATCGATTTGAAGGTCGTCGATTTGCCGGCGCCGTTGCGGCCAAGCAAGGCGACGACTTCGCCTTCGGCAACCTTCAGCTCCACGTCAAACAGGATATGGGCGGGTCCGTACCAGCTATTGAGACGCGATACTTCCAGCATCAGCCCTCCGATCTTTTGGCGTAAAGCAGGCCGGAGCCGAGATAGACGGCCTGGACGTCGGGATTGGTCCGGATCGCGTCCGGCGATCCCTCCGCGATGATCGCGCCGCGATTGAGCACGAGGATCCGCGACGCATGTTCGAAGACGATATCCATGTCATGCTCGGTGAAGAGAACGCCGATCTGTCTTTCCTCGACAATCCGGGCGGTCAGCTTCATCAGCTCGATACGCTCCCGCGGGGCCATTCCGGCGGCTGGCTCGTCCATCAGCAACAGCTTCGGATCGCCGGCGAGTGCAATGGCAAGCTCGAGGCGCTTGACGTCGCCATAGGGTAGCTCGCGACAGGGGCGATCGGCATGGTCGCCAAGACCGATCAGGTCGATCAGCGCTTCGGCTTCGCGACGGAATTTTCGGTCCAGCCGACCGAAGAAGCCGGTCCATCCCGAGAGATCTCCGGCATGCGACAGGATCGCCACCTGCACATTCTCGCGAACGGTCATAGAGAGGTAGACTTCCGCGATCTGGAATGTCCGGCCGACGCCGAGGCGGAAGATCCGGGCGGGCGAAAGGCCTGACGTATTGAGCCCGTCGAGAACCACCGATCCGGCATCGGGCTTGATCTGTCCGTTCAGCATGTTGAAGCAGGTGCTTTTCCCGGCGCCGTTTGGGCCGATGAGCGCCATTAACTCGCCACGGGCCAGCGAAAAGGAGACGTCGGTGACTGCCTTGACACCCTGATAGCTCTTGCTCAGATGCGATACCGACAGAAGTGGCTGGCTCATGGCGCATCTCCCATCTTGGCGACCGGCTGCGAAAAGATTGCTGGTTGCTGCTTGCGAGTACGCATGATGCGCCCCAGCGTGCCGACGATCCCTTCCGGAAATGCGACGACCAGGAGGATGATGAGGCCGCCGAGGATCATGCGGGAGAGGTCGGTATTGCTCATCAGCCAGATGGAGGCAGTCTTGTAGACGATCGCGCCGACGATGCCGCCCGACACCGTGCCGAAACCGCCGAGCAGGACCATGACCAGCCCGTCAATCGACATCGGAATGCCGAGCACGTCGGGAAAGATGCTTCCCTTCTGAAAGGCGAGAAGCGAGCCGGCAAGGCCGGCAAAGAAGGCCGAGACGACGAATGCCGTATGCTGGACGGTGCGTCGTGGAATGCCGGTTGCCGCCGCGCGCTGCGGTGAATCCCTGAGTGCCCTCAGGGCATGTCCGAACGGCGCAAAGGTCAGATAGCGAATGCAGCCAACCGATAGCACGGTCGCCGCCAGCGCCAGCCAATAGAAGGCCTTGGCTCCGCTCGCCCAGTCAGACGGCCAGACGCCGACGATGCCGTTGTCGCCGCCGGTGACGTCGACCCATTGGTAGGCGATCGACCAGAAGATTTGTGCGAAGGCCAAAGTGAGCATGGCGAAATAGATGTTGGACAAGCGAACGCAAAACCACCCCGAGACGAGGGATATGGCAGCCGCAACCACA